>JBHIFI010000019.1:0-32869 GCA_046761005.1 Thermoplasmata archaeon | reverse complement strand
GAGGAATGGATACGAGATTCTCACCTTTCGAGAGTAAGCGAGTGAACTTTCCCGCTTGATCGGAAGAGCAGGATGAGTTGTTGACTGCGTTCACAGCACATACGTAGTAGAAGTAATTGCTCGGATCTCCCTCTCCTGCCCCCATGTCAACATAATGAGAAGTTCCATTTGGAACGGAATCGTGGAGTGGGTAACCTCCATTTGGATCGTATTCTGTATCTCTGTGAACATCGTATCTTACTACCGATTTTGAACCCTCTCCATCATCGATGGAGAGATTCCATCCTAAGGTAATGTTCTCAAGATTCCAACCGCTCAGGGTTGCATCCAAAAGTAGAGGAGGAGCTGGTATTGATGAGGAGATAACCTCAATGGGCTTGCAAGCCATGTTGTTCGTCTCATTGTACTCCACGATGGTGTTATCCGGATCAGCGAATACGCATAACTCATGGAATCCCGGAGTATTGGCAGTCCAATTGGTGCTCGCGTTCGCAGCGCCTTCTGATGGAACGATAGATATGTATCTGTCTGCACCAATCGTCGAACCCGAGGGAGGACGACCATCATAGAATCTCACATAGACGTTTCCTGCATCACTCCCACCCACGTTGCGGATGGTTGCATTGATGACTACTGAGGTTCCGCTAGGAACAGAGCTTGGTGAATCAAATGAGATGTCCTTTGAGAACAGAACCAAGTCCGGTTCTGGTGGTGGGAAGGTTCTCGCGTACATGAGATTCTTGGGACTCCCCAACTCGTAGCCATAGCTTACGTGTGGTCTGTTCATTGAGTCCAAGGCAATGGAGGGTGTCGTTGCGTCTCTAGTCGGTGCTAGGTCAATGACTTCCTCGATCCAAGATGTATTATCCCTTGTAACATAGAGAAGCCTTCCATCTGCTGCGGGCCTATAGGCAATGTGAGGTCTATCCTCGGAATCTATCGCCAATGAGACATAATTACCAAGACTGGCAGCGTCCATTCTAACAATCTCGACTTCCCAGTCGGTTCCCGTCCAATGTGCGTATTTAAGGCAGCCATTCGTGTAATCGTGATATGTGATGTGAGGATTGTCCTTCGAATCAAGAGCCAGGGAATTGTCAACTCCCGTGGTGTTATCGGTGTCTATCGATTGCATCGTCCAATTCGATCCTGTCCAGTGGGCATATCTGACATCGGCTCTTACGCTGACATAGTAGCTTATATGCGCTCTATCTTCCGAGTCGAGAACCATAGTGATGAACATCCCGAAATCTCCATCGGATTCTACAGTTTCTATTTTCCATTCGGTTCCATTCCAGAAGGCGTACTTGAGATCTTCATTCGTTCCGTCACCATATGCTATGTGTGGGTTCCCATGAGAATCGATGTCTATAGAGGTTTCTCCGCCAACGAATCCCTCGCTGTCTATCGTTTGAATCTCCCAGGCGCTTCCGTTCCACTGAGCGTACTTGAGATCACCATTGGCCTTGTCGAAATAGCTGACATGGGGATAATCCGAAGAATCCAGCGAGATGGAGCTGTAGCGGCCCACACTGGAATTGGAATCAACTGTCTGGATTCGCCAATTGGAACCGTTCCAATGGGCATACCTCAAGTTGCCTTTCCCGTAGTAAGCTATGTGAGGTCTGTCCTGGGAATCCATGGCTAGTGAACTCGACATTCCAGTGAAGTCATCATAATCGACGATTTCGATACCCCAGTCATTCCCAGCCTTGCTTGTTTCCGGGAAAATAGAAAGGGATGAGACAAGAAGAATTGAGCAAAGGCTCAGAATGAGAAGGACTTTCCTATTCTCATTTCCATCGATTCTCACACTTGAGCTTTCCTCCATACCGCTCCTCTCCGATTATCTATAGGCTGGGACGCCTTATCAATGTTGTTGTTGAGGTCTGGCTCGTGCTTTTCCCGTTATTGTGGTGCCACAGAAGTGTTCATGCAGAAAGGGAGGATTGTGGGTGGGGATGGGGACCTTGGCAACCATCCCAAACTATCACAAGTCTCTGTCGAAGCCCTATGTCCAATACCAGATTCTCAGCTGCGCCTTTATCCGAGTACGGTCGTAGGCTTGTCCTCCGCTTAGGATCTCCACGGGATTGTCTGCATCTACGTCCTCTGCGTAGACGGAATGGACCTCTGTGTCGTCTGTCGTGTACCACTCCACACTGTCCAGGGAATCGAATGTGGCACCATCACGATTCCATACAACGACTTGTCCGTTTTGGGTTCCAGAGATCAAAGCCCTTCCTCCCGTTATGATGTCTATTGGGGCGCTCCCCGTGACTTCTTTCACAAACACAGAAGAGCAAACGGTGTCGTCTTGTTGCGCCTGCCACTGCCTGTTCCGCTCCTTCGTAATGTCCGTCCCGTCATGTGTGAAGGATTCGAGATCTCCCCACAGCTCGGTAGTCATGCCATGGATGGCCCTCCCGCACGCGAGGATTTCCACGTCACTGTCCGAGTCTATATTCTCTGCGAATATCGAACGGACTTCAGTGTCTCCGTCTAGTCTCTGCCAGTCATCGCTGTCCTCTAGATTCAGATTGGAATTCGAGTAGTTCCAAACCCTTACTTCCGCCCACTGATCGCTGTTAGAATAGAAGTAGCCGCCCGTCAAGATTTCCACAACGGTGTCGCCATCCACATCTTTCGCATACACAGCTGTCGCGTTAGTGTCCCCCGATTGCCACTCCACGTGAGCCAGACCGCTCATGTGCGTTCCGTTCCACCTGAACAGGTCCAGTGTTGCATTGTCGGGATTCCGGAAGACAACTCCCGCCACTGCTATCTCCAAGTAGTTGTCACTCGTGTCTATGTTGGCCGAATAGACTGAGTTGTACATTGTGTAGATGAGCTGGGCAATCTCGACAGCAGCGTACCAGCCACTTAAGGGACTGTATTCCCAAACGATGAGGTCGCAGTGGAGGGTCTCATTCTGCAAGAGTCCATACCCTGCAGTAACTATTTCCACGATGTTGTCATCATCTATGTCGGCCGCATGGACTGAGAGTGCTGCAGTCTTCGATCCACCTAGTGACCATTCGTTCGTCGATTCCAGAGTCAGTGTTTGTGTATTGGAATTCCAATTCCATATCTTCATTTGTGCCTCCGTTCTTTGATTCGCCTGCCTATAGACCTCCCCAACAGTGATTATCTCAATTGTGCTGTCTGGATCGACATCCTCTGCATAGACACCGTGAACGATAGTGTCTCCATCTCCATACCATTCGTGTGATTTCTCCAAAGCAATCCCTGGAGATGCTTCTGCATCACGGCTATGTGATTTTATCGGCATCTGCTCTTTTTGATAGTTACATTTATACGCATACGACATAATAGTATAAATGATAACAATGGAAATGGAAGCAATCCCTCTACCACAAAAGGTCGAAGGCCGTGGACCGACCCTCGCGACCATGCATGAAATCGAGCGAATTTTGAGAGAGGCTGAAGAGCCGCTGAGCCTCAACGAGATCAAACGGCGCATGTCTGCAAAGGTTGTTCGCCATCAAACCGTCCGCCAAGCAATAAACGAATTCATCAGATTGGGCTTCGTGGTCGAAGGATCAAAAGGCGTGCTCTGGA
Organism: Thermoplasmata archaeon; assembly: GCA_046761005.1. Lineage (GTDB taxonomy): Archaea > Thermoplasmatota > Thermoplasmata > RBG-16-68-12 > JAGMCJ01 > JAGMCJ01. Next base: position 29,287 of record JBHIFI010000019.1, on the reverse strand, counting down.
CACTCAACCTGACTTCTGAAGCGTGGACCAAAGGTCGAGCTCGCAAGTTGTGACCACGAAAAGTTCTGCCATCGGTGTGCAAGATACGTTGTTAGAGAAAGAAGGGGAAGACCAGATATTACCATTACACTAGTGAGGGAAATGAAATACGAAGTATGGCTATCAGAGGAAGCGGTCAATGATATTGAGAAGCTCAAGAGGGCGCAGGAACGCAAGCTTCGATGGTGGAGGGACCGATTGGTAGATGATCCGACCGTCGGAGATCCTATACGAAAGAGCCTCATACCAGCAGTGCTCCAGAAGAGGTATCGCGCAACAAATCTGTTTCGTTTGGAATTGCCGGAGGGATGGAGAATCCTATACACAATCGTCTCATGTCCCGGATTCGATGCTGAAATTCACATTCTGAGAGTCCTCCCCCACAAGGAGTATGAGAAGCTTCTTGGATACCGCGGGTAAGGTCATATGATTTTGAATGAACGGAAATCTGATGCTCAATCCTCGGTCAATAAAGCTCTAGACTCCAAGAAGCACTGAGACGCGAGTCTTCTCTCCTATGTCTTCCTCCATACTCCCCCAAGTGATGTTTGCATTCGGTGTCCTGAGAGAAACATCATGAATGATTTCATCCACATCCTTCGGATCTATGTACTGGCTCGAAAGGAAGAGAACCACCTCCTTGACCCCGCTCAAATCAAAATCGAACCATGGAGAGGTGAATGTGTCCTCGACCGCGACGAAGTTCCTATGGTCGCCGGTGCCCTCTCCCATTCCCACCCTCATCTCGTCAATCCTTCGGAGAACAGACTTCAGATGGGGAATATCCCCTCTTGTCAGCACGGAAGCGAGATTCGCAATCGGCTTCCCAACAAGCCTGCCCATGACTTGGAAAGCGCGAAGAAGCGGAATGTTCGGTGCAAGCTTGAGAAGTTCGTCGTTCGAGAAGGTGATTGCCACATCCGAGCACTTTCTGAGAATGCTGAGACCCTCGTCCGCAAGGGCGCGGCGGGCGATTCCCTCAACGGTGAAGGGAAGGCTCACGAGAGAGACAGCCAACGCCTTGCAGTGATGTGCAACCGATGCGACTATGGGTGCCGCCCATGTACCCGTGTAGCCGCCTAGGCCGCTGATGATGAAGACGATATCGGACCCCTCAACTTCCCGCTCGATTGTTTTCTCAACGTCGGTGTAGAGCTCCCTCCTCCCTCTCTTCTCGGTCTCTGCTATCCCCTTGAGTCCTTCCTTGCTGACGAATATCCTCCTTCCAATTCCAATCATCGAGGGATGAGGTTCATCGTTGAGTGCGATGGGTTCATATCCCGGGATTGGAGGGATTTCGTGAAGCATGTTGCAGCCTGCGCCCCCACATCCGACGATGGATACTCGGACCCGCTCGAGTTCAGCGGTCTCCCCAAACTTGCTAATCCCTGGCACAAGAAAGAACAACGGAAGAAAGTTGATAAAAGTTGCGAGAGTCGCTCGAAGTCATTGAGTGCCGAAACGGTCTGAAGATTTCTCATACTGTTTGAGCAAGCTTTCTTTTCTAACCTCATCAAAACCTACAATTGAACTTTCATCGTCCCCCAATCAACCCTTAAATAACTTCCAAACGTTGCGGTGTTCGAGATGGAAATCGTTGTGATTGGTGATGTTCACGAAGGTTTGAACTTCGGATTCAATGTAGATCCAGAGACGGGAATCTCCGAGCGGGCAATGGACCTCCACAGGAATTTTGCGCGAGCCGCAAAATATGCGATTGAAAAGCGAGCAGGCCTCTTTGTCATTCTCGGAGACCTGTTCGACCGAACTCATGTGAGTCCCGCGTTCAGAGAACACGTGAGGACGGATGTTATCGAGCCGCTTAGGGACGCTCGAATCCCCGTATGGATCCTTGCGGGAAACCACGATCAGCCGCGAAGCATGGTGAGGGGAACCTCCATAGAGGATTTCCGCGGCTACCCTAATGTTATCGTCTTCAGAAAACCAGAGGTGAGGATTCTTGAGCTTGATTCCGTTAGGGTAGGCTTTCTCATTCTCCCATATCTCCACCCTGAACAGATACTTGGGTGGGTCAAAGAGAAGCTGAACGAGGACATATCCAGAGAACAGAGCTATGAGCTTTCCAGGCGGCTCTGGAAGGAGTGGATTGGAAAGAGAGCAGACGAAATCGATGCGGACTACAAGATCCTCATCGGCCACTACTACGTAGAAGGGGCGAAGATCAGCAGCACCACCTATATCGAGATTCTTCCGGATGAATTCTCCTTCACCCGAGACATGATTCCGAAGACCATCGATCTCGCCCTTTTCAGCCACATACACCTGCACCAGGTCATTGAAAATCGCCCTCCCATCGTGTATACAGGTGCCCCAGAAAGAATTGATTGGGGAGAGCGTCTGGACGACAAAGGGTTCATTTCCGTAGACCCGGATAAAAGAACGTGGAACTTTATCAAGCTCCCAGTCAGAGACATGATTGATGTGGAAATCGACCTTTCGAGGAGTGAACATCCGACGAGGGACATCCTAGACAAGCTCCCAGAGGATGTTAGCGGGAAGATGCTCAGAATCAAAATCACCGTGGGTGAAGGGACGAGGGAAAGAATCGATGAGAATAGAATAGCTGATTTCTTACGGTCGGCATTCAACTATCAGATGGGATGGATAGAAGAAGGCGTGGAGAAGGTCAGTTTGTCTGAATTCACTCTGGACCCTTACAGGCTCTTCAAGGATTTCGTGGACCTGAACTACTCGGACCACAGTAAGCATAATGCTCTTCTCCGAGAGGGGGACCAGATACTGAGGCAGGTGCTTTCTTGAGGACTCTGGAATCCTATGCCGTTGAGGAGACTACTGAAGAGGTCGAGGCTGTTCAGGAAATCCCCGTATCTGATGGTTTCGTGGTCCAGGAAATCGAGATGAAGGACTTCATGCGTTACATAGGAGGAGTCTCAATACTGAGATTTCCAAAGAAGTACACTGTCATAACTGGAAAGACTGGTTCAGGGAAAACATCGATACTTGACGCTGTGACCTTCGCACTTTACAAGAGAACATCGAGAACGGAGATCTCGGGGATAGGAATATCGGATATATGCAGACCTGGTGGCTATGTAAAGGTCTATTTCGGGCAAGAGGGAAGCTTCTACCAGATCGAAAGAGGCTTCTCACAAAAGGGTTCCCCTTATCTTTATCTCCGCAAGAACGGAGCTCAAATCTCTGGGAGCATTCCAGAGCTGGAGAGAATCGTTAGGGATACGATAGGCTTGGATTATGATGGCTTCCTGAACTCCACCTTCGTGAGACAGGAGGAAATGAAGGAGCTAGGTGAGGAGAGTGATGCCAACCGTCTCAGGATTTTCCAGAAGCTTTTCAGATTGGAGATTTTCGAAAAGGCCCAGGTGTTGGCAAAGACCAGGTACGATGAGGTTCTTCGCGAGATAGAGATTGGCGAGCATGATGTGGAGTTCTTGCGAGAGCGTCTTTCCAGGCTCCCTGAGGTGAAGGAGGAGCTGAGAGTAGCGCAGAGGGTGGCAAAAACCCTACAAGAAAACCTACATCAGATGGAGAAGAGGCTTCTCTCGGATGAGGCAAAGTTGAGAGAGCTTGAGAGAGAGCATGACGCGTTCATTTCGGCAAAGGCTTCAGTGGAGGAGAAGGAGAAAAGCATCTCGACCATCCAAAGAGAGATTGAGAAGGTGACCAAAGCAGGTGAGGAGTCCGCCGGATTCAAACAAGAGGTCAAGAGGCTCGAGGATGAAACGAGGGACTACGAGAGGCTTGTAGATGAGATGACCCGACTGAAGGAGACAGGTCATCTAGCGACGGGTCTGGAGAAGGAGAAGAGAGTGCATCAGAAGTCTGTGGAAGATGCAGAGACAGAGTACAAGAGAGAGAAGATGCGACTTCAGGAGAGGCTAGACATCGCGGAAGGGAGGATAGCTTCCCTTTCCACAACCATAGACAGGGATGAGGCTTTTGGTCTTCTGAGAACTGAGGGTGCACTTGGCGAAAGGATATCAAGAATAGAGAAAGAGATTGAGTGGCTTGCCGAACGCGAGGATATTGTCAGCCAGATCAAAAGTGAGAGAGAGGATGCGTTGCACCGTATTGACGACGTAGGCAGGAGGGCCCAGGAGATAAACGAGGACTCCTTTGTTCTTAGTGAAATCGAGAACCAGGTGGGCCAACTCAAGAAAGACCTCAAGAACTTGGAAGAAAGATATGAGAAGAGAGTCCGGGAAATTGAGTCTGCCACGAGGAAAGTGGACGATGAGCTGAGAAAGCTTGATTTCGATGATGAAGCGAGGAGCAGATTGGAGAAGCTTGAAGAATCCATAAGAGAGATGGGAGAGAAGAAGAGCCATCTGAAGGATGTTCGCCAAAAGCTCGAGAGAATCGGAGATGTGAGCAGGCTTCTTGAGGACCTCAAGGGAAGGCTTGAAGAGACTATGAAAGAGGTCTCGGGGCTCAGAAAGAAACTGAAAAAGCTCACCTCGGACGAAGAGAGATACCAGAGTGCTAGGAGGGATTTGGAGAATCTCAAGAAGAACAAGAGTGAGGTTGAAAAGGAACTGCGAGGGAAAGAGGTTCAGATAGAGGGTCTCCAAGGCCAGCTTGGAGAGCTCGAAGAGGAAAAGAAGAAGATGGAAGAGATGGAAAAGTCGCTAGAGGAGCTGCGCTCCAACCTGGAATCGTTTGCCATCCTAAAGGATCAGATCTTTCACAAGAAAGGCGTTGCAATGTATGCCATCAATCAGCTTTTGCCCGAGCTTGAGATCGAGACCTCACAGAACCTCATTGACCTCACGGATGGTAGGTTCACACGTGTTAGTCTCAAGACTCACGAGGAGAAGAGGGAGTATGGAATCAGGATAGAGGTGGAGGGTGTCGATGGAAAGTGGCATGACGTCGCAGAGTTCAGCGGCGGGGAAAGGACGCAGATAAACGCGGCACTGAGATTTGCGATTGCCAAGCAGCTGGCGAGCCTTCCACAGGTCGGTCGCACATATGGCAGGATGAAGACACTTTTCATCGATGAGGGTGACCTTGGATCCCTGGACACGGAATCGAACAGGGATCTCTTCATACACAAGCTCTTCAAAATGGGAGAGTTCTTTGATAAGGTCATCCTGATTACTCATCTTGGGGAGGTTGCGGACAGGTTCCCTGGGAAGATTAGGGTGTATATGACTCCAGAGCAGGAATCGAGGATCGAGGTAGTGTCGTAAATGTTGTTGGAGGAACTTCGGGAACGAATGAGAGAGGTCACTCTCTATCGAAATATGGGAGCTGAGGTTCTAGAGAACGGGAAACTTGTGGAGTTCAGTCCTTCCGAAAAGGTAAGAGAGATGGTCGCTATCGATGGTTCCTATTCCTTTCTCCTGAACATATCGAGTATGTGGCTCGCGATGGTCAGGGTAGGAGCCCTGACCTATCTCTTCAAGAATGGCGGCTACAGACTAGTGGACAGCAGAAAGCTCGAGGCTCCCATCCTGGTCTCGACGGAAAAGAGCGTCGTTGAAAGGCAGAGTAATCTTCACAGGCAGCTCTTCGAAGCAACGAGGTTATCAGGTGACCATCCAAGGGCAATGATGAACGAGTTCAGACATTACATGGAAGGAGAGCTCACCCTTCGGATGGCTAGACAGAGGGAGAACGCTATCATTGCCCTAGATGGAACTCTTGCGTCCTTCCACAAGGAATCCAATCATCTGAACGAAACTAGGGAAGTGTGCGAGAAGAGAGAGAACATACTCGTGGGCATATCCAAAGATTCGTACTCGCATGCTTTTGGTGGAGTGAGAACAGATGAGGAACTTCTCGATGGAAAGAATGGGATGGCCTACGTGAGAGTGCCCAACCGATTTGAAGAGAAACATAGGGGCTTTCTCCATGGCAACGTATACTTCACGAAGCTTCACCCAGACTCTCCAAAATGGTTTCGCATAGACGTTGGGACATTCAAAGACGATCCGTCCTTTGTCTTCTCGAATCTTGTTCACTATGCGAAGTCGGGCCTATGTCCAGGATACCCCTATCCGCTCCTTGAGGCGCACAGATTTGCGGTAACGATTAGGCAGTTCAGGGAGGTGTACGAGGAGATTCTACTGCAGGTTGGCGTTGAACTGGGAATCGCTGTTGAGGATGTCATTGGCGGGTTGACGCATGTGGAGGGAGAGAGGCGGGGAGCATTTCATGAATATCTTGACCAGGCTAGCAGGGATATGAGATGAACGAGAAGATTGGTGAGGTTGTTTCTGCCTCCGTCCTTGGAGGACTAGCGGCCAAACTCAGTTTGGACAATCCGGAGGACCTCCGGATAGGTTATCCCGTTGTCGTCGAGGGAAGGACGTATGATTTCTACTGCATTGTCCACGACATAGTGAATCAGTCCGTCGAAATCGCTGAGAGGCTCGCGGGTTCCAGAATGAGGGATTCCATCGTTCCACTGAGCGAGACGCATGAAGGTCTTGGAGGAAGGATCTTCTATTCAAAGGCCAACCTGAGGCCTATTCAGCTCATACACAGGAAAACGAGGAGGCTCTCCGAGCCTCAAACCATTCCTCCTTACTTCTCAGTTGCGAGACATGCAGGTTTGAAGGATGTTGAGAAGATCTATCAGAGGAGTGACTACTCGGCGCCTCTGGGTTCCATCCGCGGGGTGGAGAGATTCATGGTCCATATCGATTTCAGCAAACTCACGGAGAAACCATTTGGCATTTTCGGGCGAACGGGAATGGGGAAGAGCATACTCAACAAGCTTGTCTGCATTGGGATTCTTGCGAAGGATGTGGGCAGCGTCCTCATATTCGATATGCATGGAGAGTATGGCGTATACTCGAGAACGGACAAGACGGAGGGGTTGAAGTACTACTTTCCGGAAAAGGTGAAGGTCTTTTCGCTAGACCCGAAGAATAAGGAGGCAGTGCCTTTCATCATCGATCCAGATGAGATAAAGCCCGAAGATCTCATTGTGGCATTTCAGGATTTGAACCGGAACATGATCGACGCGATTTATGAGATTGATAGATCGAGAAAGGGAGACATCGTTTCCTCGATAAGGCGGGCAGACCTCGAGGAATGGGGATATAGAATTCATCCAAGTGTTCTCAGCGCCCTCAAGAGAAGGATGGGAAGGATGCGGAGGTTCACATTCATCAGGCGCGGTGGAAAAGATGCATTTAAGCAGCTCATATCCCTCATTCGGGATGGAAAGTCTGTCGTTTTGGATTTCGGTGAGTACGGAACGGACCAGATGGTCTATCTCTTCGTTGCCAACATACTTGCAAGGAGGTTATTTGACCTATACACGGAGAGGAATGAGGATTTCCCCCGCTTGGTTCTCTTCCTTGAGGAAGCTCATAAGTTTCTGGCTCCAAAGATTGCGTCCTACACGATACTCAACAAACTCGCGAGGGAGACAAGGAAATTCAATCTGATCCTGGCGCTCGTGGACCAGAGGCCCGCTCGAATCGATGACGAGGTCCGAAGTCAGCTCGGAAACAGACTGATTCTTTCGCTAAAGGAACCCTCGGATCTCGCATCGGCGCTCGCGGGTGTTCCAGATAAGTCGGTGTGGGAGAGCGTCATTGCGACCATTCCCGCTCGGACAGTGGGCATGGTGGGAGATGCCATCCGTATTCCGACGGTGATTGACATCATGAACTACACCCCGGAAAACGTAAGGGAGAGCATTCTGGACGGAAGTGACATTCTCACCAGCGTGGATATGGATAGAATAGCTCAGAAAGTGGATAAGGTCTTCTCATTCTGAGTCGAAGCTCAGGAATCCAACTACTCTCCTTGCAATAGTCTCTTCGTCAATCGCCTCAATGAACTGTGAGGGGTTATTGAACGGTCTGGCTCTTACTATTCTTGCTGCCCTTTTTCTCCCGATTCCTGGCAGAGAGGCGAGCGCGTCGAGCGATGCGTCATTGGGATTCAGCGGAAATTCGATTCCTGTGACGCTTCTGTAGCTATGAGAAAGGACGCAAACATGGACGGACCTGTTCAGTTCCGTCTTATAGGGAAGGCCTACAAGAATCGGATACGTTCCTATCTGGCGACCGAAGGTTTTCCTTCCTTTCCAGATTTCGAGATAGACCTCTCTGAGCACCGTTCCCGCCGGAAGCACTCTCGCCATCATGGGCCTATCGATCTCTTCCCTGACCCTTGACTTGAATCTCCTGAACTCTTTGTAATGCTTCTTAACATCGAATTTCCCGCGAATGGGGAGAACCTGTCTTATATTGATTCTTCGAATCATCAACCCACTATCCAGGAGTTCCTTTAGGAAGGCGAGATTCATCGAGAAAGTCTCCATCCTCTCGCCCTTCAAGCCTATGAGGAAGTTGATTCCCGGGAGAAGGTGGGGAAGGCCTGTTGGGCTTCTCGCCGATCCAACTTTGTTTATCAGCTCGACCGCCAGCTTTGCCTGCTCGGCATTAGTGTTGAGATTGTTCGATACAATCACCTCGGGGTCTACGCTCTCTACTCCGAACGCGAGAACGTTGCCACCGGTGCAATACTTTACCAAATGAAGGGAAACTCTTTTTGATTCCTTTGGATGGGTCGCAATTACCGCAGGATCGGCATTGTCTGTGTGAAGGACTTGAAGGTTAGGTGCGGTTTTCCTGATTCCCTTGAGCAGCTTCTCAATCGCATCGGGATTTGGGATAGGCGTCTCTGTCTCCCCGATACCTTGCGCGAGATAGGAAAAAACGCAGGACTGTCCTCCGAGACGGAAGTTTCTAACTCCCGCAGAGTGTAGGGCGCTGACCTCCTGAGTAATGTCATCAATCTCACGGAACTGAGGCTTACCGTAGAGGGGTTCGATGCAGAATGAACAACCGCCCGAGAGATACCTGACGCAACCTCTCCAGCTATCGAGCTCCGCGATCAGCGGCTGAGGAATATCGGGATGGCTCCTGACGACCTCTGACCCAGAAACCGACCATTCCCTCCACTCATCCATATCCCTGTTCCTGTGCGTCGTCCTCCCGCCAGATAAGAAGTCGTATACGAAAGCATCCAGATCCTTCCTAGCGATGTGGTCGAAAACCCTCTCGATTCTGCTGTCATACATCCCGAACCTAGCGAGTGGGCCTCCTAGGATGCGGGTTCCTCCAAATCCCTTGCAGAAGCTAACAATCTCCTTCGGTGAGATAGGCATCCCCCGAAGGTACCTCCCTGGAACCACGGGCCCCGCTATCAGGACGAGTATATCTCCTGAGGGTGACGTGCCACTTCGCACCTGATCGACCGTAACATACTCGTAATCATTGCCGGTGGAAAGGATGGCTCCCGCGAGGTAGCGAGGATAGGGAGATATGTATGGTGGCACACCGAGGCAAGATGGCTCGTCCACATAACCATCGAGAATCGCGATCTTCACAGCGTTCCAATACCCTCTGAACCTTATAATCCTGCTTGATAAATCGAGGCAAAAGAATATAATAAGAGGCGGTTCTTCCTTTCCATTATGGCCGTTCTCGGCCTCCCTGAGCAAGCCATCACGGTTATCGGCATAATCCTCCTGCTCGTCGGTCTCGGCCTAGCCTTTTTTGGCAGAGTGGTTTGGGGAGTTCTAATGTCCCTTATTGGTGCGTTCATCGGCGGGACTATTGGATACGCAGTTGGATACATTCTCGGCGGTTGGATGGTGGCGATGTTCCTCTCCCTCATCTGCGCCATCGTTGGTAGCATGCTCCTCGGCTCTCTGGTGAAGATAGGTCTCGCATTCCTCACTGGCCTCCTTGCGGGAGGTCTCACTTTCGTGGTTCTGGGCGGATTCGGTCTAGACACCCGGATAATCGTGGCGTTTATCGTCCTCGTCATTGTCTTCGCAATCGCATACTACTTCATCGAGGAACTCATCGGCATCATAACCGCGTTGATCGGAGGAATTCTGATAGGCATAGCCGTTTGGTTGCTAACTGGGGATGTGAGTTTCGGGCTCCTGCTAGGGGGACTCGCTTTCCTTGGCGGTGCGTTAGTTCAGACATTCGCGATTCGAAAGTTCGACAGGTACGGTCGCCCTCGCTGACCTCCTTGGGAGACCTCTCATTGTTCCAGTGATTTCATACTGCCATAGCTGAATGCGCGTAGAAGTATAACGAAGCAGTTCAACTGCACCCTCTCCGGCTAATCTTTTTATACTCTCTGGTTTGTCCTGATAACCATGATAAGGATAGGGACCTGTGGTTGGTCCTACAAAGATTGGATAGGAGCATTTTATCCCGAGTCGATGAGGGACAAGAGGGGAGGGTGGCTGGAATACTATGGCGAGTTCTTTCCCACAGTCGAAATTGATAGCACTTACTACACGGTCCCTGGAGAGAGAACGATACAGGCCTGGATTGCCAAGGGCAAGAAGATGGAGGACTTCGATTTTTCCTTGAAAATGCACAAAGATGTAACCCACATGAGGATTTTGAAGGACGGAGAGCGTGCCGCGGCTGCCGCTAAAGAGTTCGAGAGCAATGTTGTGGAACCTCTTGCGGACAACGATCTCCTTGCCTCGGTTCTAATCCAATTGTCCCCCAGATTCAAGTATGAAGAAGGTGAGAGAAGTCTAAAGCGTCTCGAGGTAGTTCTGGACCGCCTAGATACCGATAGGCACGACTACGCCGTTGAGTTCAGGCACAAATCCTGGCTGGGTACATCAGGATATGACTACCTTCCTGGAGTTAGGGATCTCTTAGCACTGAAAAACGTCGCCGTCTGTAGCCTTGACAGCCCCTATTTTCCTAGAACGAAGGCGTCAACGGCAAACCATGCCTACATAAGATTTCACGGAAGAAACTACGACATATGGTGGAAGGGAGAGGAGCAGGTAAAGGATCACAGAATCAACAGATATGACTACCTTTACAAAGAGGAGGAGCTGGAAAAATGGATTCCAACTATCAGGGAGTTCAATTCCAAAGCCGAGAAGACGAGGATATACTTCAATAACCATGGAAAAGCCAAGGCTGCGAAGAATGCCTTCGATCTCATGGATAGGCTTGGCATCCCACATCAAAGAAAGGAAATCAGGATAAAGGAGCAGTTCACACTCGAGAGTTTCAACTAGCCCACAATTACTATTATCACCCTAACTATTTTCAGGTGGGCGATTAAGATGTCTAATGAAAAGTCGATTGTCCGGGTCGAGCACCTCTGCAAGGACTACTCGTATGGGGAAACGCTCACACGCGCGCTCAACGATGTATCTTTTCAGATTAGGGAAAATGAATTCGTAGTCATCCTAGGTCAAAGCGGGTCTGGAAAGACCACACTGTTGAACATGATATCTGCACTAGACGTGCCCACGAAAGGCAAAGTCTTTGTTGCTGAAAAGGAAGTTTCAAGCCTTCCGGACAAAGAAAGGACCAGATTCAGAGCCCAGGAGGTCGGTCTCGTCTTCCAATTCTTCAACCTCTTTCCAGCACTCACAGCGAGAGAGAATGTAGAGATCGGTCTTGCGACATCTATCCGTGATTCCAAGGAGGTAGCCGGGCGGGCCGAGAGATATCTCACAATGGTGGGCCTCAAGGATCACGTGGACAAATACCCATCACAGCTGAGCGGTGGGGAGCAACAGAGGGTGGCTGTCGCCCGTGCCCTAGCGAAGGAACCGAAGATTCTTCTGGCTGATGAACCAACGGGCAATCTAGACGCTGAGACGGGAGAGATGGTTTGGAACCTTCTTTTGGATTTGAACAGAAAGACAGGAACCACAATAATCTCTGTCACCCATCTGGAATCGGCCTCTGAGATCGCCGATCGCTCAATTTTCCTCAGGTCAGGCCGGATTCAAAAGACCCTCATGGGTGCTGATAGGGGAGCCTGATTTGTCCCAGCTGGGCAGAAAGATGAGGAAGGATGTCTTCCGAATGCGTTGGAGAGCCATTGGGAGCGTCCTACTCATTACGATGGGATCTATGATGTTCGCGGGAACTGCAAACATGATTCCGTCTGTCAGGGATTCCCTTCATCAGAAATACGATGAAATGAATTTTGCCGATTATGTCGTCTATGTAGATGGAGCGCCCGCTAACGTATCGGATGTTCTAATGCTTCCAGGCGTCGAGGCCGCAGAGGCAAGGTTGGAGCTGTCCGCTAGAATGGTATTGTCGGGTGAGGATGATGCTCAGGCTCTCGTCCTTGGCCTCAATTCATCGCGAAATCCTTTCGTGAATTCTCTGCAGATGTCTGAGGGGTCTTATCTAAACCCAGAAGAACCACACGGCGTTATCCTGGAAGAGAGATTTGCTCGACGTAAGGGCATCGATGTGGGCGATGAGATTACGTTGAAGGTTTTCGGTATCATCGAGAGCTTCTCGGTCAGAGGTCTCGCTAGGTCCCCAGAGTTCCTCGTCCTGACCGTCGACCCGAATTCCATGATACCACTTCCAGGGAGCTTGGCAGTTGTCTTCATGCCGCTCCAAACGCTTCATAACGTCACAGGTTTGTGGGGTGTCGTCAATCAGATCTCCTTTCTTTTTGATCCCGGAGCCTACAGCGAGGAAGTTCAGATGCAAATAAATCAGAGACTCCACTCAGTAGGGGCCACTATCTTCACATCACTCCCGAGGGAGAAGATGCTGGGATTCTCCTATCTCGAGGAGGATATGCGATACGGTGAAGAATTCACTGGGTCCATCGCACTTGTATTCCTGCTCGTTGCCTTTTTCATCGTCTACTCCACCTTCTCCAGACTCGTGGCAAGCCAGCGCAGGGAAATAGGTGTTCTTCGAGGACTCGGATACTCTCGTCTCCAAGTGGTGGGCTCCTATCTTGTTATAGGCATTCTCCTTGGGCTGATAGGATCGATACTAGGAGCGGTTCTCTCTCTCCCGCTGAGCTGGGTAATGGCCATGGCCTACATCGATGCCACAGCCCGTATTCCTCTCGTGAGTTTCAGCTTCGATCTCGTCCCTGTCATAGAATCGCTCATTTTTGGACCAATCACAGCGATGCTTGCGGCGGCTTTGGCTGCAAGAAGCGTTGCAAGACTGGAAGCACACGATGCCATTAGAGGAGTTGCATTTGATGACAAACCTGTGAGGAAGACAACTCTGGAAAAGTTCCTCGAGAATTTGAGAAGGAGAGAGATCTCCTACACGACGAGATATACGTGCAGAACCCTCTCAAGAAAATGGTTCAGAGGACTCCTGATGTCTGTGGCCATCGGAGCCTCTGTTCTTCTTGCGAGTATCGGACCGGTGATGTTTGACTCTTTCACCCTCTCAGTGGATGATGCACTACATGATGTGGAGAGATGGGACCTCCTTGTCGGTTTCTCGGAGCCAGTGAACCAGAGCAATGTTGATAGTTTGGACTCTTCCGATGTGGTCAGGATTGAGCCAGTCCTTAGGCTTGGAGGAGAGGTCTCCCATGAGGACAAATTCGAAATAGCTTCTCTAATAGGCATCCCTCTAGGTTCAACCCTTCACAAATTCAGATTCAAGGAGGGCAGGGGATTCCAGAACGAGAACGAGGCGGTGATGTCCAGCATCCTGGCTCGGAATCTAAACGTCGGGACAGGTGATGTGGTCATTTTCCGAGACCAGACGTTCAATGTCACGGGTATTGTTCTGGAATTTATGGAGGGTCTCTTCGTTACTCTGAGTACCGCTAGATCTCTGGCGGAAGAGGATCTGGCGACCTCAGCATATCTGGATATTGAGAACGGTAGGGCTGATGTGGTCAAGGACAATATACTCGGATTGGGTTTCGTCTCATCTGTGACGAAGAAGAGTGAAGTGAGCGAAGGGATAAAGGAATTTATGGCAGCCTTTGCGGCGGTGATATACTTCTTCAGCATCCTCGGGTTCCTTATGGCGGTTCTGGTGGTCTCCAACATAGTCATGATAGGCGTCCTTGAGCGATACAGCGAGTTCGGCCAGATGAAAGCCATAGGCTACGGACAGCGATCCGTCGCAAAGATTGTCTATTCTGAGGTCGCTGTGCTTACGATATTCGGAATAGTGATTGGTATCCCGATGGGAGTTATAACGACCTACGCCTTCCTCCCTCTCATGGAGGATTTCTTCCCCCTCTATCAGGTCTTCGTTAACTGGCCTCCCATGCTGATAACGGTTATCCTGATGTTCATTGTGGCTATGCTTGCCACCGCCCCTATGGTTCGCTATATCGGGAAGATGGATCTTCCTAAGGTGATTTCTGAGAGACAGTTCGGTTGACTGCCACTTTCACTCCCCTCCCCTCCGATTTGCGTTATAAGCTCAGATGTCGGTTTTTTTATCACAGGGGGAGAATATGCGAGCGATTGCAAAGAGCCTTGTTCTGGAGGTCGAGAGGAGCGAGAGATATGTCTTGTCCACTCTAAGACCGCTGGATGACTTCATTGGTGCCTTCAAATCATCGAGTATCAGCTTCATAGACAGTGCCTCGGAGTTCCTCTTTGACTTCGTCTCGTTGCTCTGCGTTCAAGAAATAAGGAGACACGATCTTCCAGTCATATTTCTGGACGGTGGTAATTCTATCGACCCATTCGTTCTCGCCAATCTGGCCAAGCGGTTCGATATGGATAGAGAGTATTTGCTGAGCCAGTTCCATATTTCCCGCGCCTTCACTGCATATCAGATGTCCACATTGATAGGTGAAAGGTTGGAAGATTGTATACAAGAGAGTGGAGCTGGCATGGTAGTGATCTCCTGCTTTCCAGCGCTTTACCTCGATGAGGACTTGTGGTGGCCGGAGGCTCTCGAGCTTGTTCGACAGGGCTTCTCCGTCCTCAAAGAGCTGACAGAGAGATGGAACACCATTACCCTCGTCACTAACTATAAGCTGAGCAACATGTACCGCAGGAATGCCCTGAGGAAGATGCTTTACACCGAACCAGACAAGATAGTGAGGTTTGAGAGCGGTGCTCGGTGCCTTAGAATCGTATTGTCCAAGGAAGAGAGATGGATGAAGTATGTCCCGGTAGCACACAATCAGACCACTTTGATGGAATATCAAAAAGAGCCGGTGTTACCAGCCTAAAATATGAAGAGTCTGATGGTTATCTAGTAGTCGGGGTCTCTTCCATTCAAACCAGATATGTCATATCCGATAAGTTTATGTTTACGTTTAAACATATACACAACCATGGTCACCAAAACCATCACCGTCACCGAAGAGGCGTACAAGGCACTCGCAAAGGAAAAGAAAGAGGGAGAGAGCTTCTCAGAGTTGGCCCTAAGACTGACAAAGAAAGGGAAAATCAAGGACTGCTTCGGAACTTGGATGATGACAAAGGACGAGTTGAAGATATTCTCGAGTCTGAAGGGTGCGTGGAAAGCCGCGGACAAGGAGTTTAGAGAGAGGTTGGGGATAGATTGAAGTGCGTAGACTCAGACTTTCTCATCGCTGTCTTGAGAGGAGAGGAAGATGCGCTTCCCGTGATAGAAGAACTAGACGATGAGGGAGGGTGCACTACGGCTATCTCGATCTTTGAGCTCTATGTCGGGGCACATCTCACGAGAAGAGAACATCTTATCGAGACCGAGAGATTGCTCTCCAGATTCTCGATATTGTCTCTGGAAGGTGACTCTGCAAGATTGGCGGGGAGAATTTTCGCTGACTTGGTACGAAAGGGCAAGAGCATCGATATCAAAGACGCATTGATTGCTGGTATAGTCCTGAACTCTGGGACCACGCTTATTACTAGAAATACGGAACACTTCAAGAATGTCCGCGGATTGAAAATAGGAGTATGGTAGGGTTCCGAGCGACTGATTTTTGTGTCTCTTGAGCACCACTTTCACTCCACCCTCCCGCTTCTTTGATTAAATATCCTGGCACGGATAGTCACATGGGGGAGTTTACATGACCACAAGAAAACACCCGCCAGTGAGGTGATCGAATGGGAAGAACGGTTCCTACCTTCCGTCTGCTTCTCGAATCCACCATATCTGGATGGGGACAGTACAAAAGGGCCCTGAGACCAGATGACAAGAAGGTCTTCGATAATGTCATAAACAAAGCTCGAGCGCACGCATCCGCCTGTTCGTATGCGAACCGCATCGATCCTATGGAGAGCATCTTCATGTCCATAATACTCGAGTTGCAGAAGGAAGTAGAAGCTCTTAGAGAGAGCATTCGGAGCACAGAAAAATGAGAGGCTGGCTCTTCGATATCTACCCAGATTACAGCAAAAATCGCATGATCTGCTGGCTCAAAACAGCGAGAGGCGTGGACAAGATCGTCGATGCAAACTACTTCCCCAATTTCTATGTCTATGGAGAGAAGAGAAAGCTTAAGGAAATCAAGGACTGGCTCAGTTCCGTTCCTATAAGGGATGTTTCCTTCGAGAGGAAGAGACTGAGGCTTGGAAGTGAGGAGCTTTTTGATGTCCTGAGCGTCACTCCCGCAACTTACTCAGATCTCAGATATCTCGCCAGTGAGGTCGATTCCCGCGGCAGCTACAGGGATTTCCAGCTTTACAATGTGGATATCCGATTGAGCCAGAGATACACTCTGGAAAAGGGAATCTTTCCTATGGCCCTTGTCGAAGTCATGCGCGACTTCATTCTTCTGGACGAGCAATGGGCGATTCATTACGATGTTCCTCGACTAAGTCAGGTAGAGATAGGGGTCAAGGTGGATAGCCGCTCAAAAATCAAGAGGCTCAGCGATTCCATTCATAGTATCAAGGTGGGCGACAGAATCATCAAAGGATGTGACGAGCGGGAGATGCTTCTGGAACTCGCTCAGAGGATAGGCGTGGTCGATCCAGATGTCGTGATGACTAGGAACGGCGATTCCTTCCTCTTTCCCTATCTTTACAGGCGGGCCGCTGAGAACGATGTTCTGGCGATGTTCCAGCTTGGGCGGGAGGCGGACTTCGTTGGTCCGCACAAGAAAGGGAAGTCGTACTTCAGCTACGGTCGCATTCTATACAGACCGCCGAAGTACATGTTGCGAGGGAGAATACACATAGACATGGGGAGCTCCTTCCTGCACATGGAGAGCGGGCTCTATGGTCTGATAGACCTTGCGAGGATTTCCAATATCCCTCCACAGGAAGTGGCCAAACTCTCCCCAGGAACGGCAATATCGGCGATGCAGGTCAATCAGGCTTTGAGAGACGGATATCCGGTAATGTGGAAGAAGAATTTGCCCGAGGGGTTCAAGACCGCGAGAGAGCTGCTCGTATGTGATAAGGGCGGCTTCATCTTCGAGCCAAAGGTGGGCCTCCACGAGAATATTCTGGGGATAGACTTCACATCGCTGTATCCCAGCATAATGGCCCGCTTCAATATATCGCCCGAAACGGTCCTGTGCGAGTGTTGTCCAGACTCGAGTCATAGAGTACCCGAGATAGGTTATCACATCTGTGAAAGGAAGATAGGATTGATTCCTCGCGTTCTATCCCCTCTAATAAGAAGGAGGATGGTCTACAAGAGGTTGGGAAAGGAGAGAAGAGAAAAGAGGTCAAAAGAGAAATCAGACATTCTGAAATGGCTTCTTGTCTGTTCATTCGGCTATATGGGCTACCGCAACGCGAGATACGGAAAGATAGAATGCCATGAATCCATAACCGCTTACGGTCGTGAGATCCTTCTTAAATCCGCTGAAATCGCTGACCAGCACGGCTTCGAGGTGCTTCACGGTATAGTGGATTCTCTCTGGCTAAAGGGCAGTGGCGATGAGCAAAGACTCATAGAGCACATATCCGGTCATATAGGCATCCCTGTTGAGCGGGAGGGGCTATACAAATGGATTGTTTTCCTGCCCTGCAAGACGTTTGATGTCGGAGCGATGAACCGCTACTATGGAATGTTCGAGAATGGTGAGATGAAGATTCGCGGCATAGAAGCCAGAAGACACGATACATGTGAGCTGGTCAAAAAGGCGCAGATGGAGATGCTGGATGTATTTGCAAAGGCAGAGAATGCAAAGGAACTTAAAGAGAATGTCCCAGAGGCACTGGAAGTTCTAAGGAAATGGGTTAAGCGGGTCAAGAGAGAAAACGTGAACCTTGAGGACCTCATCATCTGTCTGAGAGTCTCGAGAACTCTGGAGGAGTACAACGTCTTCAACAACCAGGTTGCTGCGCTCACCCAACTGAAAAGAGAGGATGTGGAAGTCCATCCTGGTGAGGTGATTCGATTCGTTCTTTTGGACAGTGAGAGCAAAAACACAGACAGGAGACTGAGGATTGCTGATTTGCTGGAAGGCGATGAGAGTTACGACCAGGGAAAGTATATTGAGCTGCTCTGCAGAATGGGCGAAACACTCCTTCAGCCTCTTGGCTATGATAGAAACAGGATCAGTAATCTCATGACCGCCGACTAGCCATAATTTCATATGCCTTCAGATGAATTGACTAACAAGAGTTGATTGCCTTTGCGCACAGAACTGGAGAAACTAGAGACCGTGGACCTGCTCAATATGCTCAGAAAGAGAGGATACTGGATAGTGAAGGCAACAGATGAAATCATCGCGACTAGACCCATATACAAGACAAGGTACCCCAGATTCCACCTTAGGATCTTCAAGGAGGAAAAAGGGGGACCAAGGGTACTGGAGATTCATATAGACTGGGAGAGGCCAAAGCACTCAAAATTCTGGGGCAAGTGCAGCACAGCAGAGGGAGAGACCATCAAGAAGGAGATGGAACTTCTGGGAGAGGAGTTTCGCTCACTTTCAGCCCTCTCTGAAAGGTAACATCTCGAAGCCCTGCGAGTCTTGTGAGTAGTAGACTTGGCTTATTCAGCGTATGGTTTTTCCTGAATGCCCTCGTCGGACTGAGCCAGAATTGAGACCCGCTGCTCTGCGCTCCTCAGTTTCTCATCGCAGAGCCGAAAGAGCCGAATCCCCTCCTCAAACTTCTGCATGGCTTCATCCAAGGAGAGCTTTCCCTTGGAAAGTGTGTCCACGATGTTCTCCAACTGGCCCAGAGCGTCCTCAAAGGTCATTTCTTCGGTCGTCTTTCCACCTCCTTCAAGTTCTTCACTATGCAATAGAGTTCACCATCCCTTACCATGACCAGAAGATCGTCCCCCACATTGACGGATTCGATCCTCTCAACAACGCTCCTATCTGGAAGTTTCAGCGCTATAGAATAACCTCTGTCAAGCGTAGCGAGCGGGTCGGCGGTTCCAAGCATCCCGCGCAACTTCTCCAATCCTTCTCTTTGAATGCTCAAAAGAGATTTCATCGCCCGATTCATTTGTATGAGACTATCATCCAACCTCTGAGAATGAGTTCTTATCTGATCGAGAATTACATCCGGTGAAAGGTTTGCCTTCAGTCTTTTCATATCTCTCTTCCTCGATTCTACCAGGTTTTCCAGATCCCATAGCATGCTCTCCCTGTACGTGTCGAGAGTCGTGCGCAATTTGGTTTTGTCAGGAGCGATCATCTCGGCGGCAGCACTGGGCGTAGCTGCTCTTTTGTCCGCCACGAAATCCGTGATGGTAAAATCCGTCTCGTGCCCTACAGCAGAGAGTACAGGGATCTGCGAATCATAGACTGCACGTGCAACCGACTCATCATTGAAGCATGCGAGGTCCTCGAAGGATCCTCCACCCCTGCCCACTATCATCACATCGATTCCATCATAGCTGTTAAGCAGTTCAATCGCAGAAACAATCGATTCTGGAGCGTCGCTTCCCTGAACGAGTGAAGGAGCCAGTATGATGTGAGCCAGCGGATATCTTCTCCTAAGAACTTTCAGAATGTCGCGGAATGCTGCTCCCTTTTCTGAAGTGACAACGCCTACCTTCTTGGGAAAAGCCGGGAGTGGCCTCTTGTGTTCCTCGGCGAAAAGACCCTCCTTTTCCAGCAGTTTCTTCAGCTCAAGGTATCTCTGATACAGCTCACCTACGCCCTCTTGTTTCACTTCCCTCACAATGAGTTGGTACGACCCAGACGGAGGATAGATATCGACGTCTCCGAATGCGATGATTTTCTGACCATCCCCTAGGTCGAATTCCAGGCACTCTGCATCACTTCTGAACATGACACAAGATAGGCAGGAGTTCTCATCCTTCAGGGTGAAGTAGCAGTGACCTTGCGCTGACTTTCCACAGTTGCTTAGCTCTCCTCTGACGGCGATTCCAGATAGAGACGGTTCTCCTTTGAGCAGTTTACGGATCGTATTTGTAACCTCTGTTACTGAGAAAACCCTCTGACTTTCTTCCTGCATATTCCCTCCTCACCTTCTCGATTTTAGCAGAGGAAAGAGCGGACGGCTTAAGTATGTTTCCTCAGATTCTTCGAATCTGCCAGATTCCCTTCGATTGAAACTTCACACTCCACAAACTTCAATCTGTAGAGTATTTCCTCAAGCGTTTTCTCTCCATCCCTTAAGGGAACTGTCCATATCTTCAACACAGGATCAAAGCGCTTATCAGGAAGCGCCTTCATCGCCCTCACGAGTTGCCCATCGTATTCAAAGCTGATTTGGTATTCCATGCCATTTCTCCGAATATGAACGACTGGCAGCTTCTCCTCGACATCGACCCTGTTTATCAGCAACTCCTCAATACTCGGATCAATCCTCAGTAGGCAGTCTGCCGCCTCAAACTCCTTCACCACGTATTTGTAGTGATGAAGAGGGGCAAGCCATTCCTTTGTTACTGGATCAAACCTGCGCTTTTCCAAATCCTTGGCGACTTTCACGAGGTCTCTGTCATAGTCAAACCTAATGGCCACTTCGTCGCCTTTTCTTGTTATGAAAACCTGCTTCACGTCTCTCCCTCATTCAGTAGTCTTCCTCTGCATACTTAAACCTCTAGGAGGGAGGGATGAATGAAAGTGTTTCACTCAAAGGGTTCCTTACAAAACGGGCACTTTTTCTTGCCCTTGATGCATGCCGTATGAAACATCGAACCGCAACTGGAGCATTCCCTTGAGAACGTTCCGAGGTTAATCTCTGCACCGCAAGTCCCGCACACGTTGTCCTGCGGCACTTTTTCTTCCTCGACCGGTTCCTCGCCCTCCTTTCGCCTCAAGATGTAGGATGTTAGGACCACCGATGCCGGAATGGCCAAAATCAGAATGAGGAGGATGATAATCAGCATCTCCAATTGTCCTAAACCGGCGGCTCCGAGGTCAATTACCAAATCATAGGACAAATCCAGAGGGCTGCTTGGAACTCGGAACGTGACCCCTCCGATTCTTCCCTTATAAGTGGCGTTTATCTCGATGGCATCTCTCGCCTGCATCCACCTCGGAAAGATTATCTCAAAAGAGTACCCACTCTCATTGGTGGTGGTCTCGAGAGTCTCAGAGGTTTCACCATTCTTCATGAGAACGGTTGCTCCTACCAAGTTGTTACCCTTTTCGTTTCTTACCGCCCCATGAACAGCGATGATGCTTTCAACGCAAAGAGCCTTGACGTATAAGATGGGGTCCCTGGACATCTCACTTGACATAATGGTCGTATAGTTTCTGAGATAGCCAGTGTCATTGAAGAGGAAGAAATAATAGTTATAGAAACCGGGGACAAATGGATTGTAAATTATCGTTTCGGGCTCTCCCGCCGTAACCTCAAATGAGCCCTCCTTGACAGATTCATTTGACCTGTGAATCTCATACTCCACATAGCCATCAATCTCACTCGTGAGTGTGACAGTCATGGTATCGTTGAGGAGGTCGCCATTCGAGTCCTGATTGCTTCCCAGGACATCGAGAGAAGAGACTACTTTTCCAGGGGTTGAGTAGTAATCGAGAAACTCGTCCCACAGCGTATCCTTACTGAAAGCGAGATCGGTGTATGTCGTGAGCACTTGTGTAGTAGGATAGGAAAGAGACACCCCATGTGCATCGATAAGCCTGACCCCCTTCAAGTCCTGCTCATTGTCCCAGTGCCTTTCATACTCTACTGCAAAGAGAACTTGTGACTTCACAATCTCCGCCTCTCTTTTGATTCTGACATTCTCGACATACTTGGTGAGTTCGTCCGCCAAATCGTACAGGTCTCTTTCATCGATCTCGTACTTTTCCGTCTCACTCCTCGCTTTCCTGATTTCCTCGCCATAGTATGGGATGAAACGGATGAGATCCCAAACGAGATTGTCCAGTGATTCAACGAGAATATCAATCCTGCTCGCGTTCACGGCAGAAAGGATTGCGGAATAGGCACTCACTCCCTCATACTCTTCAATGAATGCGTCAACAACCGTTCTTGACACTTCAAGAGGGGTCATAGACGGATTTTCCACGAGAGGCTGAAGGAAATCGTCATACGCCCATCCACGAGCATCCTCATCCTTCTCAGAGCCCACGATGAAATCAACATAGTCCTTTATCTCGTACATTATCTCCAGTGTGGTCCGGCACGTATCGAACCCAACGATATCGAGCTTCCTTCCGCCATTGTCCGCTACAATCTGCTCAAGAGCCATCCCTAGTTCAGGCGTGATTAGATAATTGGAGGAATTCGACTCGTCCTTGACCAAACCCTGCCAACTCAATCCGTGGTCCCATAATATGAGGAAATAATGGTCCGCAGGGAAAGCGCTCATCGCCCAGTGGGCGAAGTCGACCAGCGTAGTCGGATCGTCCATGCTGGCCTCTCCTATGTCTTCTATTTGATTTTCTGGGAGTGGCTCATCCCCTTCTTGAATGAGAAACCTCTTAGTCGAACTCCAATCTGGGTTGGTTGATGCCCCACCGACCTTTCTGTCATACTGAACAACTATTTTCACATCCCCTGTTGAACCAACCTGCGCCATTTCTTCAAAGTCTAGAAGGCTCATGTGCTCAAGGTCGTTATCTGCGGCCATGTAAACCATAATCGTCCATCTCGTGCCCTGCGCCTTAGCGTCTTGAGTTATCGAAAGACAGGCAAGCAGAGAGATGAAAATGAGGAAGAAAGCCAGAACTCTTTTCATTGTTGAAATCATTTCCAGTCCAGTATTTAAAACAATCGCGAATATTCTAACTCAGCAGATCCCTCGACTTGATTAGAGGTACGAGTTCCACTCCGATATCTCCTAGATTCTCCTGTCCACCCTCCTCTCTATCAACGACAACGACTGCTTTTTCTATAAGAGCACCATCTGACCTTAGCTCCAAAATGGCCTTCTTCAAGCTATTGCCCGTGGTTGTCACATCTTCAACGAAAAGTACCTTGTCACCTTTGATCAACTCTCCTTCGTAAATCCTACCGGTTCCATGCTTCTTCTTCTCCTTCCTCACGATGACAAACGGTCTGTCCACTTTCATAGCCACCGCCACGGCAATGGGTACCGCCCCGAGCTCCACACCCGCTATCCGGTCCATGCTATCCGCATAAGGAGCAATCTTATCAGCAATCCTCTCAAGAACCCTGGTTTCCGTGATCGCTTTCTTTATGTCAATGTAGTAATCGCTTTCCTTACCTGAAGCGAGAGTGAATTTGCCGAATTGCAGAGCCCCAGTATTCTTCAGATCCGTCACCAGATCCCCCACATCCGACTTAGAGCACTTCACACAGACTCCAGCAATCGCGATTATGCAATCACCACAAACCATTCTATGACAGGTAATGCACTCCTCCATTGCTTCTCTGATTCCACATATCTCACACAAAGCCATTGTTCTCACCACGGGACATCCTTCTTCCCTAGCTTGTATCCTAGGATGTTAACAACGCGATGCAAGAGCGGGGTAATGAAGATTATGAATATCAAACCTACGAAGGAGTAATCAAGAACGTAGTACTTCAAGAACCATGCCGTCTGGAATATCAGAAGAAGAAGTATCGTACCAATGAGAAAATCATACTGGTCCAGGCCTGGAGTCTTGGCCCCTCTCTCGATTCCCGCCCTCCTCTTGATGAAACTACCTAGGATGTCCCCCAAAAGGGCTCCACAGGGAAGAAGGAAAAGAAGAAGGGCAGCCTGTAGAGGAGAACCAAAAAGAAATTTCCACACTCCTGCAAGGGAAGCAGAGAGATGCTGGATACCGCCGACAAGCATCCCTGAAAAGATCCCGCCAGTAAATCCTCTCCATGTCTTCCCGTCACCCAGAATCCTCCGTCCGTCCCTAAACTTCAAACCGAAATCCATGGGTGTACCGCCACCAAATAGAACCGCAGTGGGATTGGCAACATAGGCAGGAATCATGAACCAGAATGCCTGAGCGAGGATCAGGGGAATCTCCATCAGCACCGTAATAGCATCTAGGCATAAAACCGTAATGAGCCCAAAAGTTCCTTTCTCGGGCTAGAGATTTGTTCGCAAAATTGATAATCACTACAACATGGTTAAATATGTCTGGGCAGAGATTCTTGGCGATGAGTGTAGAGAGGATTTCGACCTATATCGATGGATTTGACAAAGTGCTCGGAGGAGGCATACCCAGAGGCATGGTAGTCCTGGTCTGCGGTACCCCTGGAACGATGAAAACGTCTCTAACATTTAGCATACTGTACAACAATGTAAAGAACGACGGGTCCAAGGGGCTCTTCATAGCCCTCGAGGAAGGCCACGAATCACTGAAAGGTGCCATGGAAGACCTCGGCATGAAGAATATCGACGACCTGGAGCTTTACGTCCTAGATGTAGCCAAGATCCGAATGGAGCACAAGGAGGAGGAGCTAACAAAGAACTGGATTGAGATTCTCACAAAGTACGTAGAGCAGAGAGTTAGAGAAAGCCACTTCGACCTCGTTGCAATTGATTCGCTTGCTGCGCTCTATTCCCTTGCACAGCTGACCAACCCAAGAAGGGACCTTTTCCATTTCTTTGGATTCCTTCGCGACCTCGGTGCAACGACTTTCCTTGTCTCCGAGATACCTATGGGGTCGGATAGGCTAGTTCCCTATCAGGAAGACTTCCTGTCGGACGGCATCCTCTACCTCAGACAATATGAGGTTGGCGAGACCGATGTGCAGCTGAGGATAAGATGCGTCAAGATGAGGAGGACGGATCACCAGCGGGGCTATTTCACATTAATGAAGTCCGAGAGGAACTTCATGGTGACCAGTGTCATCACGGAGTAGCTCCCTCTCCGAGAAGAACTTCATGGTTTTTTCTATCGGGTCTCCCACCGAAAAGAGATTCTCAATCTTCCTTGAGAATGTCCTCGCCCTCTTATCTAGAATTAATGCCACACCGATATCGTTCTCCTTTCTTATCAGCCTTCCAATACATTGAAGGAGCTTCCTCGTCGCGGGTGCCTTCACAGCATAGTCCCATCCTTTACCGAACTTCAGGTCGCAATATCTGAGCAGTGCCTTTTGCTTGGCTGTGGGCTTGGGATATGGAATGCCTACCAATACTGCCATTTCGAGCTCCCTGTCCGGGAAGTCCAGACCCTCGCTAACCCTCCCGCCCATAACTGCGAAGAGGATGCCAGAGCCAGTCTTGAAGCCATCTACCGTCTCCATAAGCTCGTCCTGGGTCAAACCCCTCCTCTCAACAAACAGTGGTCTTGAGATCTCCGAGCCTATCTCGAGGAAACCTTCCAGCATATCATGACTTGGAAAAAAGACAACGATGTTACGAGGGATGCTTCTGAGGACGTTCAGAACGTGATTCTTCAGTTCTGGAATTAGGTTCTCATCCGTACGAAGCTCCTCATACCTCGTTGTCACGTCCTCCACATAGAACACCATCCTGTTTTCGGAGGGGAAAGGGCTAGGGAATTTTGCGAGGACCGCTGATTCAGGCAAACCGAGCGTCTCTCGATACTCAATTAGGGGCTCAAGCGTTCCTGACATGTGCACGGAGGCGTGGCACTCCCTCACAGTTTCCCCGATGTGCGACGGATCTAGACAGTATCCCTCGATTCCCGGTCCATCACCAACATGGACAAGCTTCACGTATGACGAGGTGTCCATGGAAATCCAGAAATCGAGAAAGGAGCCCAGAGAATAGATGTACGATCTCGGGAGTTTCCCCTCCTCTTTTCTTTTCTCTCTTATCACTTCCCCGTAGCTCATCAGATTGTAGAAGAGGGCCTTCAGTTGTGTGGATGTCAAAGTGAGCCTGTACATGAGGTCCTCTTCGAGCTGATTTGGCGGGAGAAGTCCGTCGTCTTCCTCCGCATAATCCGCAACCAAGGAAAGTATCGTGTCGTACAAGATATCGCAAAAACCATTCACTGTCATCGCTCCAAGGACCTTGACGTCACCGAGCTTTTCGGCTTCCCTCAAAGCTAGTCTGATGGAGTGGAGAGTCAGGCGGGCCGACCGCATCTCTCTTGCATATTCTGGCAAGTTGTGGGCCTCATCGATAATCAGAAGGATGTCCCTGGTATCGACTCCCATCCACTCCAGAAAGGCTGATCTTATGCCATAGTCGAAAAAGTAGATGTAAGGACAGGCTACCATATGTGCGGAGGGTATGAGAAGTTTGCATGTTTCGTATGGACATATTCCCAGCCTTTTACATCTGCCGAAGAACTGTTCCATTGTTGGAATCTTCACTTTCGCCCACTTCTCGATGTGTCTCAGGTCTCCATTCACCAGATTGGAATAGTATTTGCACCCTCCGCTTTCCCCCTTCACTGTTCTTGTCTTCTTGTTGCTGCAGAATCTCGAGAGTTCATCAGGGCTACCCTCTCTGAGTTGAGGGTCGGATCTCACGTATAGGCACATCGAGTGCCTCCCCTGAAAACCCATGCCAAAGGCTCCGCCAATCCTGCGTAGCTCAACTATGACCTGCCTCTGCTGAGAATTCGTCCTCACAAGATACAGGATTCTCTTGTCTTCTGAGAGAGCATATTTCAAAGCTGGGTATAGTGCACAAACCGTCTTCCCGGACCCTGTCCCTGATTGCAGAACGAGGTGACCTCCGTCAAGGGTTCCCTCTACGAGTTCTATAATGTCTTTTTGGTGCTTGCGGTAGCTGTAGGGAAATATCATCTAGTTGAATGCCGTCAAACGAGTCTATAAATGAATCCAAGGGGGGTGGGTGAAACTAGGTTTGCAAAGCTATTTACTTAGGAATCCTTCTGTGGTATCTTGCAATGCCCCTTGATACCGAAGGGTCCCTCAAAAAGTTGATGCAAATCGAATATCGCAATATCAACGCGGGGATAGTGACAAGAAGGAGGAAACTGAGAGACCTCCTGCAAGAGGATGATCCTTCATGCAAAGCAAGAGACGGCTCCTCCTATCGATTCGACAGGGAATATTTGAACGAATTCGCGAATCTGCTCACAGAAGAGGAGAGGGGAAGCCTCAGACTTCCGATAACACTGACTTTCGATGTGAAGTTACCAGACCATTGCTACATCACCGATGAACTGGCATCAACGATCCTGAGGCGACTGGAGAACTTCGGACCAGCCTACCAGTACCAGGAAGGGAAAATGTGGATGCCTGCCTCCATCGGTCTTCATCTCATCCGAAAATACGGACATATAATTCAGAGACTCTTTCTACCATGAACCATAGTGATTCTGGCAGACTAGGAGCATTTTCCAAAAGGGTGACTAGTCGCTATCTTTTCTTGCGCCCCAGATGTTTTCTGGAACCTCATCGTATACAGAGAGGTCCTCCTCTTGAACGATTTCTCTCTCCTCAGCGGATTTCACGAGCTCAAGAATCCTGTCCTTTCTAAATAACCAGTAATGTATTCTCCATTCTCTACCATCGTAGAGCGTGGTCTCCTCTCTTTCCGTGGTAAGGAGACCGGAATCCTCGAGCATGTAGAACGCGTCCCTATCTTCGGGTTCCAGAATATTGTCAATTATTCTTTCGCTATATCCAAAAAAGTTCATCACACGGTGTGCAATGTCCCTTGCATCTTCTTCCTTCATTCCTTCTCTGTCGATGCTGTTTCTGATAGCCTTCGTGAGGGCTTCAACGGTTAGTGTTCCAGCCACTCCCCTGCCTAGCTTAGTTGGAAATGCCAATCTGATACCCCGCTCGTATATATTGGGAGGTGAGCGTATTTAAACATTTCGGGGGAAAGCCTCGGGATGATTATCAATTTTACAAGAGATGGAAAGGAGCCAGCATAGGAAAAGGATAAATTCCGATAGATCCATTATATAGACAGTTCACAAGGTTCGCTCTCTTTTACGACGAGCTGAGCACACAGGAAGGAGAGAGGAGGAGGATGCCTAGGAAGACCCTGAGAGAGGAAGTCAAGGAAATAAAGAGGCAACTTTCCAGATTGCAAAAGAGGCTTGAAACTCTTGAGGGAAGGCAAGAGGTTCGTCCTGCCAAAACAAGAACATATATAGACGGATTCGATGAAATCATCGGAGGGGGCATTTCTAGAGGGCACGTCTCCCTTCTCTCGGGTCCATCGGGGACGATGAAGACCTCGATTGCACTCAACATGCTACAGAGAAACAGCAAGGATGGCAGGAAGGTGCTCTACATCACTCTAGAAGAGACAAAAGAGAGTCTTCTTGAGACCATGAGATCCTTGGGTTTGGACGCAGAGGATGCAGACTTCATCGTTGACATAGGGCGACTGAGAATGGAACACGAGGAGGTAGATAAAACGGGGAACTGGATAGATGTGCTCAAGGACTTCATCTCAAAAAGGAAGAGGTACCGCAAGGTGGAGCTCCTTGTCATCGATTCCCTCACGGCCCTTTACTCTCTAACAGAGCTGAGCGACCCTCACAAGGTGTTATTTCATTTCTTTGCGTTTCTCAGGAACCTGGGAATCACTAGCATATTCATATTCGATTCGGATAGAGAAGGGAATTATCCCAATCGCGAGGATTCTATTGCTGATGCGTCCTTTCACGTGAATTTCCAACGATCCCCTGATGGCTCAGTAGGACTCATGATGAGGTGCATAAAACTAAGGCATTCGAAGCATTCGATGGACTACCACGAACTGAGATTCGAAAACGGAAGATTCTCTATAGGCCCCTTGTCTAGTAGCTCCCCCTGACCTTGTGACGGTCTACCTTGATTCCGCCTGGAGTTGCTATGAGAATGTTCTTACCAATACCGGCAACGTCCCCGCCAGTGTCGCGGGCAACCGCCTTCAGCTCATTCGTTATCCGCTTGAGAGCGAGCTCGTCGTTGGCTATCGAGTTGTAATCCACAATGAGTATGTTGCCGTTATAAACGTGCGTCGTGAGCTGGTTTATGTCCTCGTACCTGTAGACCTCCGCAACCTTCACCATAGATTTCACACCCGTCCCTAGCGTTGTTGGAATGTCCTCGAAGGTCATATCACCGAGATCGATGTACTGGTCCGTCTCCTTTACTGCACCTTCTTTGAATTTCTTAAAGGGCCTTTTTATGAAGCTCATCCTATCCCTCTGCGGGGCGGATATCGTGAATCTTCGATATAATAGTATCGTGGCTGGGCTCAGCCCAGCCAAAAAGATTAGGGCAACCGAAGAATATTGAAAACAAGGGAGTGGATGGTAAGGG
>JBHIFI010000018.1:0-33709 GCA_046761005.1 Thermoplasmata archaeon | reverse complement strand
AAGCGTGCTTCAGAATGAGAACACTACCGGTAGTTGTGCGCAGCTCCAGGTCCTCCCAGAGAGCGAGCCTCCAGAGATTTGGAACGTGTTAATCGATGGTCAATTCGTCCGTACGGTTCCCTTCTCTACGCTTCCCGTTGTTTGTTCCATAACAGCAACCATAGATGACAGCAACACAGGGGGATCAAACATCACTGGAGCGAATTACACAACACCGACCCCTATGTCCTGGCCTGGATATGACATGAACGCCACCGATGGTGCATATGATTCTCCTGTCGAGGATGTGAATGCGAGCTTCTATGCTCCTTCCGTCGCGGGAACCTATCCATACTACGTCTACGCCTGGGATGAAAAGGGGAATTACAACAACACGGCGCCTTTTGCTTTCGTGGTCGTGCAGGATGATGTCCCGCCAGAGATTTCCTATGTGCTCGTGAATGGCATGATGTCCATCACAGTCTCTCAAGGAACGATTCTCACGCTCACTGCGACTGCAAGCGATGTTTCTACAGGAAACAGCAACATCATCGGAGCAAACTACACTGAAGGCTTTGCGAACTGGTCAAGCAGCATGGATATGAATGCAACGGACTTGTCATTCGACTCTCCTTTGGAGGATCTGAATGCAACGATAGACACAAGCGGCTGGACGGAAGGCACCCATGAGATATTCGTCTATGCGTTGGATTCTGAGGGCAATGGCAATATCACATCAACTGAGAACGTGACGATAACAATCACGATTCCGGACACCCAACCGCCTGAGATCCTGAGCGCCTTAGTGAATGGAAACACATGGATTGGTGTCAACGAAGGAGAATTGGTTGTCCTGAATGCGACGGTAACTGATGAAAGCACAGGGAACTCTCTAATCGGTGGAGCAAACTACACCATTGGCATACAGAACTGGCCTGGGACTCCGATGAATGCTACAGACGGAGACTTTGACTCCTCCGTCGAGGACGTCACCGTTATCATAGACACAACTGGATGGGCGATGGTGAATCACACTGTATGCGTATACGCATGGGATATCGTTCCAAATGAGAATACCACCTCGACTGCATGCGTGTACATCGATATCCTCGCAGTCAAGCCCCTCCCGCCTCTTATGATTGGAGCGGATCTCGTAGGCCTTGGACTCTCTGCTGTTCAGATAAGATGGAATCGATCTGGGGACGACGGTCTTGGATATGACAACGTAGTCGAGTATGACATATACAGATCAACAGCCTACTCGGGTCCCTACTCCTATGTGACGAGCGTAACCGCCACGGATTCACCTGAATACAATTGGATATGTGGCGGATGCGGCCTGGGAGACGTGAACACCTACTTCTTCTATGTGGAAGCGGATAATGGTGTCTTGACTAGGGCGTGTGCAAACAAGGTCTCCAAATTCCTGCTTTCACTGAGCGAAGGTCCACAGCTGATATCCTTTCCTCTGATTCTGTCGAGCGATGAGATATCCTTCGTCCTCCAGACGGTGCAGTTCGACATGGCTTATTACTACGATTCCTCGGATGCTTCCGACTACTGGAAGTCCTATATGCCCTTCAAGAGCTATAAGGGAGATCTGAAAACTATAGACAGATCCATGGGCATATGGGTCAATGTGACCTCACCAAGCGATTTCGTCGTCGCGGGTCTGGTTCCTGAGACGACTACAATCACACTTCGTGCGGGCTGGAATCTAGTAGGATTCCCATCCTTCGCAACGGACTACACGCTCGCCGATTTGAAGCTCGATGTCAACGCCTCTGATGCGGAGGAGTTCGATCCTTCGGCACCGATATACTTCCTGAGGAAGATGTCAGATGCAAGTATGTTCCTGGCGGGTCGAGGTTACTGGATCGAGGTTCCAGAAGACGTGGTGTGGACTCTGGCGAACTGAGCGTCATCTGCCCACGGTACAAGAGTAGCTTTCTCGACCTCGAGCCCTTCGCAACTCAGGGTTCAGCGGGGAAAAGACCGACAAATCCAGCGTTCGTGTTATATCCCTAGAAGGCACTATCGAATCGAATGAGGAAAATGAGAGAGCTCTTTGAGGACGTGAAGGACCTCCTTTCCTACGAGGAGTTTCGTACGAATACATCAAACAAGATAAGGAAGTTCGGCGGGCTTCTGACCGAGGACGTTGCCGCTCTCCTCGTTGTCGAGGAGCTTGGAAGATTCAAAGTTGATTATGATAGAATATCAGACATTCAAGGGAACCAGGCGGTAGGAGTAAGAGCTGAGGTCGTGAGAATAGGCGACCTAAAGGAGTTCAGGAAAAAGGATAATAGCCCCGGAAGGGTCGTCAACATATCGATATCTGACGGAAGCGGGGAATGCAGGCTCGTCCTTTGGGATGATGATACCCTGCTTGTGTCCAATGGAGCCATAAAGACAGGAGGATTTCTCAGAATAATCAATGGCTATGCCAAGATGACAGACTTCGGATTGGAGATAACAAAGGGCAGATATGGAGCTATTGTTGTAGAATGACTACATCATTCCTGGTGGCATGCCGCCTGGTGGCATTCCTCCCGGCGGTGCTCCTGCTGGCGGGGCCTCCATCTTCTTCGAGGCGATGATATCATCAATCCTCAGAATCATTGCCGCGACATCCGTGGCCGACTTAACAGCCTGAGTTTTTACGCG
Source organism: Thermoplasmata archaeon (assembly GCA_046761005.1). Classification (GTDB taxonomy): domain Archaea; phylum Thermoplasmatota; class Thermoplasmata; order RBG-16-68-12; family JAGMCJ01; genus JAGMCJ01. The sequence goes on along the minus strand of JBHIFI010000018.1, from coordinate 31,063 downwards.
TATGGGCTCCATGACATTCATCCTAATCATGTCCTTCACCTTTCCGCTGAAGATGTCAACGCCCGCATTCTTGTTTGCCTTCTTTCCCTCATGCCTGGATTTGAGCTCGATTAGCAAGTCTATGGCGTCTAACCCAGCATTCTCTCCAAGCGTCCAAGGTATGATTTCTAGGGCATCCGCAAACGCTTCGATTGCCAACTGTTCTCTTCCGCCGACGGTAGATGCGTAGTCTCTGAGCCTGAGCGACACCTCAATCTCAGTCGCTCCTCCACCAGGTATCGCCTTACCATCCTCAATGGCAACTCCGCTAACCCTGAGGGCGTCGTGAAGTGCCCTCTCTACCTCATCGACAACGTGTTCAGTTCCGCCTCGAATCAGAATGGAAACAGCCTTGCTTTCCTTGCAGCCCGTAACGAACGTCATCTCGTCGTCGCCGATCTTCTTCTCTTCAACCAAACCGGCCTTTCCCAGCTCTTTTCGACCGAGGTCTTCAAGATTGGTGATTATCTTCCCGCCTGTTGCCTTTCCCAGCTTCTCCATATCGCTCTTCTTAATTCTCCTGAGAGCATAGATTCCTTCCTTTGCGAGATAGTGCTGAACAAGATCGTCTATGCCCTTCTGGCAAAAGACAACATTTGCCCCGCTTTTCCTCAGTTTCTCGACCATCTGCTTCAGCGTCTTCTCCTCCTCGCGGAGGAACTTCTGCATCTGCGACGGGTCGGTAATCTGGATCTTTGCGTCGACCTCTGTCTTCTTTATTTCCAGAGCGGAATTCACGAGCGCTATCTTGGCATTCTTCACCCACTTGGGCATTCTCGGATGAACTCTTTCCTTGTCTATTATCATGCCATCTATGAGTTCTGATTCGAGAACGGAAGCTCCATGCTTCTTCTCCACCTTTATGTTGTTCGTATCTGCTATGAAATTCCCGTCTCTTTCCTCGGCAATCCTCGTAACGGCATCAACTGCCATCTCAGCCAAACGGTCACGAACTGTGCCCATGCTCCTGCCGCACATGGATGTGGCTGCAATGTCTCTCAGTTTTTTCCTGTCGTTCCTCTTGACACTTATGGACATCGTATCCAGGACTTTCATCGCTCTTTCGGCGGCCATCCTGAATCCGTTTACTACAATGGTGGGATGTACATTCTGTTCAATGAGGTCCTCAGATTTCTTCAATAGTTCACCAGCAAGAACGACCGCACTCGTGGTGCCGTCGCCGGCCTCATCATCCTGCGTCTTTGCAACTTCGACCACCATTTTTGCGGCTGGATGCTCGATGTCTATCTCCTTCAGAATCGTCGCACCGTCGTTTGTAATCACCACGTCCCCCATGCTATCTACAAGCATCTTGTCCATTCCTCTGGGTCCTAGTGTGGAACGAACCGCCTCGGCAACTGCCTTTGCCGCGGCTATGCTATTGGACTGGGCAGTCCTACCTCGAGTTCTCTCGGTGCCTTCCTTCAGAAGTATTATGGGTTGTCCTGCGAACATGCTGAACCTCCTTCGACATCCCTATGTTTGTTCTTCTATATAAATCATTTCTCGGAGAATCGAGCGGAACGAACAGCAAATCCATACGGAGGTTTCTGTTCGGTCTTACCCCCCGCATCCCCAATGTCTCATACGAGATTGTCCCCGCCCACCGAATCCAAGCATTCGGATAGTTCTGATTTCTCAGAAGAGTCTAAATGCTCTGACGACCATATCTCACTGAGGCAAGAGAATTGGTTGAAAAAGACCCAAATGAATCATGCTGTGAGCCAGCAAGTGAAGGAGAGAGTTGTTGCAAGGTGGAATCGGTGATAAGCGTAGACGACAGGGGGCAGATGGTACTTCCTAAGGAAATTAGAGAGAAGGCAAGAATTAGTGCTGGAGACAAGCTGGCTGTCGTGAGCTGGGAGAGAGGCGGTGAGGTCTGCTGCATCTCTTTGATTAAGGTTGAGGATCTAACAGAGATGGCGAAGAGCACGCTTGCTCCAGTGATGCAAGAGGTGCTGAAGGAATGAAAAGAGATGGTCTCGGATGAAGGAGAGAGAAACAAAGAAAGTAGTGAAAGAGGGCTACGCCAAAATAGCGACAAAGGGTGATTCCTGTTGCGCGCCCACAAGTCAGCGTTGCGGAAGTCCAGACACAGCACAGGATGTCAGTAGAACCATAGGCTACACGGAGGAAGAACTCAGATCCATACCCGAAGAGGCAAATTTGGGACTTGGATGTGGTAACCCAGTCGCTCTCGCTTCTCTCGTGGAGGGCGAAACTGTGCTTGACCTTGGCTCAGGTGCGGGTATTGACTGCTTCCTTGCAGCTCAGAAAGTTGGCGAGAGGGGGAGAGTTATCGGCGTGGGTACGACGCCCGAGATGGTCGAAAAGGCAAGAGAGAATGCAATCAAGGGTAACTGCAAGAACGTGGAGTTCCGTCTTGGGGAGATAGAAAATCTTCCTCTTGCTGATGATTCAGTTGATGTGGTAATCTCAAACTGCGTGATCAATCTCTCACCTGACAAGGGGAAAGTCTTCAAGGAAGCCTTCAGGGTGCTCAAACCCGGCGGAAGGATGATGGTCTCAGACATAGTCTTGCTCAAGGAACTGCCAGAGTCCATAGAGAATAGCATGGAAGCATACGTTGGTTGTCTGTCTGGTGCAATTATCAAGGATGAATACATCGACATGATAAAGCAAGCAGGTTTTCAGGATGTGAGTGTCTTAGATGAGTCGTCCTTCCCTGTGAAATCCATGGCCAACGATCCAACCGCAAGGGCAATCATAGAAACTCTCGACATATCGCCAGAGGAAGCGGAAGAAGTGGCACGCTCGGTTATCAGCGTGAAGATTGAGGGCAGGAAGCCGGGGTGAAATTGACGGGTCTGGGAGTCCCCGCCAGCTTCATCGAACCAGGAAACGCGACAAATGGTTTATACCCGCAGAGCATTGTGCCTGCAGGATTTCTGAAGGAGATTTCATGGAAGGAACTTCTGAATGGCCATCCAAGCTTGTAGAGCTGAGCGAAAAGAACTTCGAGAGTATCGTGGAAAAACATCAACATGTGGTCATCGACTGCTGGGCACCTTGGTGTGGCCCTTGCATCGGCCTAGAGCCCACAATGGAAGAACTCGCAAGACATTACAGAGGGAAAGTTCTCTTCGCGAAGATGAACACGGATGAGAATCTGGAAATCGCTCGGAAACTCGGAGTGATGTCTCTTCCAACGATATTATATTTCAAGAACGGTGAGTACGAGGACAGAATAACGAGCGGGGTTCACAAGCGCTCCATTCAAGAGAAAATCGAAGAACTGATGGGCCCGAGATAGGTTTTTATCTACGTCATCTCATCCACAACACGATTGCTCGAGACGATAAGGCGCGATTGGCTGGCCCGCATTGGAAGATGGAACTTTCTAGATTTCGTGGTAGAGACCCCTAACATTCTCTTTTTTCAAAACGAGAGGATAAGCCCGCCGGAAACTGCGGAGATCCTACTCCTACCAAAGGTCATGAAAACGAAGAAACCATTCATTCTTGATGCGGGTAGCGAGTTCCTGCCATCTGATTTCTCTGGTGAGAACGTAATACCAGCGGATCTGCCGTATCCGATGAGGCTGGACGAGATAAATGTGGAGGCGGATAGCGGACGGATCACGCTCCTCTATGGCGGGGACAGAAAACTGGCAGAGTGTGTAGAAAGACTCAGCGAGAGGATATTCGTTCTGGGAAACGCCATGGAGATGCTTAGGTATCCTTTGGATTTCGCGAAGAGAGTGCTGACGGTCAAGTCTCGGATGTCACCGCATGGTGTGATCTATGCACCAGCTGTGGCGACGCCTTCGAACCTCAGCATTCTGATTTACTCCGGAATCGACCTCCTGGATTCCCTGAGGGTGATAATGGAATCGAGATATGGTAGGTTTCACACGGAAAGAGGATCTGTGCCTCTCAGTGAGACTAGCAGGAGGACTTGCGACTGCCCGGCATGCGAGGCGGGAATTTCTGAGAAGAACCTCGTGGATCACAACTATTACGTATTGATTCGAGAGCTCCAAGTCTGCAGAGACGCTATCGAACGCGGAAAACTGAGAGAGCTTGTGGAGAGCAGAATGCTCTCGAGTCCCTGGTGCGTTTCCGTGGTGAGGCATCTCGATATGAGGTTATACGATGCGGTGGAACCGAGCGTTCCTATCATTGGGGGAGAGATTCTCGCTCTTTCGGACGCATCCCTGTACCGACCAGACGTCTTGAGGTTCAGAAAGAGAATGTTGAAGCGATATTCGAAACCGCCGAGTTCGAATATCCTCCTTCTTCTTCCCTGCTCGGCCCGTAAGCCATACTCGCTTTCTAAGTCCCATAGAATCTTCAGGCGCGCAATCAAGACGGCTCCAAACAAGGATGCCATCCACGAGGTCATAGTCACATCTCCCCTGGGTCTCGTTCCCAGGGAACTAGAACTCTTCTACCCCGCCCAGAACTATGACATTCCGGTCACCGGCGATTGGAGCGGGGAGGAGAAGAACATCCTTCAAGCGGAACTGCAGGCATTTCTTGAGCGCAATAGCTACGCTCACAAGATAGCTCATCTGGGAGTAGAGAAGGAATTCCTTTTGGATACATTGGGTGATGCCATCCTTACGTCAGACGATTCGCCAACGTCCATGTCCTCGATGGAAGTTCTTGAGAAGGCTCTCTCTGAAGTGACCGAGGATCTTCCGGCGGTGAGCAGGAAGAAAAGGCTTATGGAGGACCTCAGGAACCTGGCTGTCTTCCAATTCGGGGAAGCGGGCGAGGACCTCTTGAGAGGTTGCGAGACCAAGGGAAGATATCCGAATGTCCGAATCGTCAGGAATGAGCATCTCGCAACCCTCGTACCTTCCAGGGGAATGCTTTCATTAACGCTCGAAGGTGGAAAGGTTCTCTCCAAGAGCAAGGCCTACTGTGTGGAGATTGAAGATTTCCGTCCCGAAGGGAACATCTTTGCAGTGGGAGTTGTTGATGCTGACCCAAATATAAGAGAAGGCGATGAGGTCATTGCCGTTTGTGAGAACGATGTGCGAGCGGTCGGGGTCGCCCGGATGCCTGCCAGAGAAATGATCGAGAGTAGGAGAGGGGAAGCAGTACGAGTCAGACATAGAGCATAAGAATTTATACAAAAAACAATATATGTTCTGAGGATGGGATATGGACGCTCTTATTACCGCCCTTGTGTCGGGAACGGCATTCTTTTTGACTCTTGGTGTCCTCACTCTGTTCTTTGATGACATTGATTTGAAGATTCTCCTAGGTGCCTTCTTCATCGTTGTGGGCATATCTCTTGGCCTTTTTGCCGCAACCATATTGGACTGGGGAACGGTTGTGCTTTCCCTTTCCTTTTCGCTCGTTGTAAAGCAGATATTCTCCCAGCTGCACGTCTATTGATGAGCTAGCACTTTCGCTCTACCCTCCCCCTTTTAGCTATTTAAACGACAATGACTTTCGCTACCTCAAAATGGTGATAAGCGATGGATGATGATCACTACAGCTGGGAAGATGTCTACCGCTCGTACGGTTGTTCCACCGATTATGAGGAAGACTAGATTCCGTGCCCATCCCGTATAGATAGTTGTGGGGACATCCCCACCTATCTCTTTTTTTCGAAAGAATAATGAAGAAAGGGTCATTTATGCTAGGTCGGGCAGGCGTGATCTAGTCTGGTCTAGGATTTTGGCCTTCCAAGCCAACCGCCCGGGTTCGAATCCCGGCGCCTGCACTGAGAATAATCTGTGAGAGATGTCAGCTTCACTCGGACTCAATGCTATTCGCAATTTCCTCGAGTTCCCTTACGACCTCTACCATATCGTGGACATCTTTGCCTTCGCTTGAAATCTCGCAGACGAGTTCCTTAGCATCTTCGATCGTGTGATGCTTCATCCAGTCGATAGCTTCCTTCTCATTGGCTTTGACTCTTTTCTTCCTGATTGCTTTTTTCCGTACCACTGAATCACCATCTCTTCTCGATTTGTATCGGACATTTGTCGGACAGAAGCCCATATACGGCTGCCAATATAAAAATATTTTCCCCACTCTCGCGGCCATGTAGAAAAAGAAGTGTAGAGACAGAAGTCGATTATTATAAGAGATTTCGAAATATAAAACTGAAAGAGTAGCAAGAAATCCGAGAATTCGGCGATTTTGAGACAATACACCGACTTTTCTACACCGCCACTCTCGCTGCAAGAATGATCTACCGAAGAGATGGAACAGACGCTACGGAAGTAGAGAGAGCATTAGAGAATTCGCAAAGAATCTCTAATCCCGTGGTTCGTTCTGCCTTCCCCCACCGCATTTGAGGGGCAGTGTCCCCCATGTTTGGATTGCACAGTTATAGCATCTCAATTCGGTTCTCCAGTTCGAATCTAAGGGTCCGAAGACTATAAATCGCCCACTATCCATTATCGTTCGGGTGGAAGGGCATGGGGTTTTTGGATTCGCTCTTCGATAGAGAAAGAAGAACGCTTAACAAGGCCTCTAAGAATCTTAGAAGAGGCAAGGAGTGTCTTCAGAAGGGTTCCAAGGATGCAGCTTATGTTTATTTCGCCAAGGCATCTCAGACTCTTGAAAAGAATAGGGAATTCATATCGAAACTAACCAGTGACTTCTCTGACATCTACGATGAACTCGGGTACGGCTTCCACGGGATAGGAAGGGATGCTGAGGCGGGCGGCCTTTTGGATTTCTCTCTCCAGCTCAATCCCAATAACGTGAATGCCCTCAATCACAAAGGACTGATGCTCTTTCACGGCGGAGAGAATGACCAAGCACTCGAGCATTATGATAAGGCGATAAACATCGCTCCAAACAGAAAGGACGTATGGGCGAACAAGGGAGATGTCCTTGTGGACCTCGGGAATAGCCAAGATGCTGAGAACTGCTTCTTTCAGGTCTTGAAAATCGATGACACTGATATTCCGACATACACAAAGCTTCTCAAGATTCGGCCTGAGGACGGAAGTCTCTGGAAAAGGAAGGGAATGGCGCAATATAAGCTGGCTCAATATGAAGAGTCCATTGGTGCATTCGACGAAGGTCTGAGGCTTGAGCCTTCGGACAAAGAGATGTGGTTGAAGAAAGCGGACGCTCTGGAGAAACTCGACAGAAAGGAGGATGCCCTTCAGTCCCTGGAAAAGGGCATAGGACTCGACTATGAGAACGCATCACTCCGGAAGTGGAAGGGAAGGATTCTCCACGAGATTGGCAAGAGCGATGAGGCCCTCGAGTCATTTGAGAAGGCCATAACATACAACCCGAGGGATGAGGACAGCCATCTCTGGAAAGGAAGAATCCTCTTCGAACTTGAGAATTACGAGGGAGCTCTCAGTGCCTTTGAGGATGCTCTCGCAATCAACGCGAAGTCCCTTGATGCACTGAAAGGAAGGAAGGATTCTTTTGTGGCGATGAAGAAGTGGGAGGAGGTCGTCAAAGCCTGTGAGTCCGTCATCAAGCTCGACCCTCAGAATAGAGAGAGCTTCATGGACATGGGAAATGCCTACATGAGCCTAAGCAAATTCAAGGAGGCTGTTAGGGCCTACAATAGCGTCCTGAGAATCGACCCAGAGAACGTGGATGCCCTCACGAGAAAGAGAGAGGCGCTCATCAATATAGAGGATTGGAGGGAGGTTGTCAATGTCTGCGATTACATCTTGAGGTCCGATCCCTCAAACACTGAGGCCCTTTATCATAAGGGAGTCGCGTTGCTGGAGTTGGGCGATCTGAGGGATGCCAAGGACGCATTTGATATCGCCTTGGAGATGAACCCGAACGATCTCGAAGTTTTGAAGAAGAAACTCACAGTGCTGAAAAGACTTCAGGCCAATGAGGAGATCGTTGCCTGCGCGGATGCAATCCTTGCAATCGATGCCAATGATGCCGAGACCTGGAAAGACAGGGGGATAGCTATGAGCGTACTCTCCCGCCCCGTGGATGCTCTGAGCTCTCTCGACAGGGCGCTTGCGCTTGAACCGAAGGACTACTCGGCGTGGATGGAAAAGGCATCGATATTCGAAAGAATGAGAGAATTCGAAAAGTCGGTTTCGGCCTATGATGAAGCTGTCAAAATCAACCCAAAGGATGCCACAGCCTGGAAGAACCGCGGCCGTTCCCTTGGAAGACTGGGTCGCTTCCAGCAGTCACTGGAAAGCCTCCAAAGGGCAATCGAGCTCGATGCGACGGACAGGATCACTTGGTATAGCAAAGGCCTAGCCCTTGAGGGTTTAAAGAATTATGAAGAGGCTCTCGTGGCGTACGACAGAGCCCTCAAGCTTGGTCCAAAGGACAGGAATGTGTGGTACAGCAAGGGATTGACGCTGATGTCGCTTGAGCGGTACGATGATGCACGAGACAGCTTTGATAAGGTGATCGAACTCGATCCGTCGAACAAGTTCGCGCACGTGAGAAAAGCCGAGGCCCTTGTCAAGCTCGGGAGAGACGAGGAAGCTCTGGAATCCTATGAAAGCGCTCTCGGAATAGACCCGAATGACCTGGGGGTGGCAAAGGCGAAGAAGGACATATTGAAGAGGCTGGGAGATTGGAAGGGAACGTATGAAGCAGCCGACCTCATGACCACTATCGACTACGGAAGCGTTGAGGGCTGGTATGAAAAGGCATGGGCAGCGAAGAACCTGGGATGGAACGACGATGCGCTGAGCGCGATAGAATCTGCCATCTCCATAAATCCGAAGGATCTGAGATTACTCGAGGAAAAGAGAGACATACTCGAACTCATGGGAGACCACGAAGGCGTAGTTCAGATGTGCAACTACATTCTTCAAATGCAACCGGAACATCTTCCTTCCATCAGGAAAAGGGGAATCTCCCTCACTAAGCTCGGAAAATATGGTGACGCGTTGAGGAGCTTCGACAAAGCCATCTCTTTAGATTCCATGGACAAGAGAACGTGGAATATGAGGGGCGATGCGCTCCTCATGATGAAGAATTACGAGGGAGCGATACAGAGCTACGACAAGGTTCTTGAAATAGACCCGGGAAACTCTCACGCATTAGGCAAGAGGGGTGAGATCTTCTTCACCCTGGACAAATTCGAGAGGGCCTTGAAAGCCTACGAAGACGCTTTGACCATGGACAGGGAGAACACGCCACTCATGAACCGGAAGGCCCTCACACTGGCCAAGCTGGAGAGGGCTGACGAGGCCTTGGCGGTCGTAGAGGAGATCCTGTCCGGGGAACCGAAGAATCTTGAAGCCCTTCTGACGAAAGGCAAGATTCTCACGGAACAAGACAGATATCGCGACGCCCTCGAAGTAATCAATGCAGCCCTGGGAATTCGGGATGATGATCCTGATGCCTGGCTGGAAAGAGGAAGGATACTGGAAAAGATGAAGAGATACGAGGAGGCGAATGAGAGCTACGATAGGGCTATTGACATCGATTACGGGAACTTCGAGTCTTGGAGGGAAAAGGGTCTTTTGTCAGCAAAGATGGGTGATCTTGAAACCGCATTGAGTTCATATGAAAGGGCTTCAGAGATCAATGAAGTGGACAAGGGAATCTGGCAGCTCATGGGCCTGGCTCTCGAGAAGATGGATAAGTGGGAGGACGCGATTGCGGCCTATGACAGGGCCATAGGTCTGGATTCGAAGGATAAGGTTTCTTGGAATAGCAAAGGCCTCGCATTGATGCATCAGGGGAGGTATGAGAGTGCACTTAGAGCCTTCGAGAGTGCTCTGGCGATTGACCCGAACTACGAACCCTCCTTGGAAGGCAAGAAGATATGTGAGGAAAGAAAACAGAAGAGAAGGCTCGGGGAGTACGGGAGAAGAATTCTGGAGTTTGAATACCGAAATGGCAGGGCCATCACAAAAGAGGAGGCATTTCGCGACCTCAACATTCCCTTCGACTATCTGGATGATGTGATTGGCTATCTCCGTGAGAGAGAGCCCATTGATATGGAAAAAATGGCACTAGCGGAGCTGGAGGAATATGAGCGGGCATCGATTCCCATATTGAGAAGATGCATCGAAAGCGGGGGGAGATATGGCCTGAGACTCTGTGATATTACCGCAAATTTCCCGCAATACGACATTGAGAGAGCAAAGAGGATTCTCAGCTACATAGAGAATGTCGACGGAATGAAGGTCGAAGCCAAATACGATGATGAGATCGATTCCTTGCTCAGACAGGCGCTGACATTTCCCGCTGAAAAGAGAACAATCTTGGAGCTTGTCAAGAATTTCAATATAGGCATCTACAAAGCGAAGAGGCTTGATGCCTCTCTCAAGAAGTTCGCGCCAGAGAAGAAACCGCTCGAGGTCGTGAGGGTGAGATCGCTCATGGGAGAAGACTATCACAAAGAGACGGTTTCCGAGAAGCCCGCCAAGGAGGTTGCAAAGCCTCCCGCCAAAAAGCCGGCACTCGAGGGAAAGAGATGTAGGATGCACGATGGAAAAGCCGTGATGAAGCACGACTGTGGTGAGTTCCTATGCAATGCCTGCACCAAGGATGAGGAATTCTGCCCCTATTGCCATAAACCCCTCCAGAAGAAAGTGGTGCTCAGACCAAAGGCGGAAAGGCCAGTGAAGGACGAGGGAAGAGACTTCACCCGCCTATGACCACTCGAACCGCCAAGATTCCCTTTTCCTGATCACTTCTTTGAGTAGTTCCCGCGATCTTTCCTCAGGGAGCGAGAGAAAGACTTTCCCCAGATGCTTGCAGAAAAGACCAATCTCGGAACGCCTCTTCCAGTCCATGCAATCATGTACTATTTTTCTTTCCGCAACATCGACAAGTACTGAGTACTGCTTTATGCGTGCCTTTATCACGTCACCTTCTTCAGAAAAGGAGAGTTGCGACTGAGGAATGGACTCCGCTCGGTTCGTACGCGCTTCCCCAAGAAACAAGGAAAGAAGCTCGTCAACGGTCATCGAATCGATGTCCTTGTCCAAGGGAATATCCGCCTGAATTATTCCTCTTTCGGCCTCCACTTTTCCTCCCTTTATTTTCAGGGATACCCCGAATCTTCTCAGCGCCGCCTCGATCCTATTGTCAATAAGAATCCTCTCCTCCTTGGTGTATTTTGCTCTATTGGTTTCCTTGTTGAAGTATCGCTTGGCGGCTCGTGCGTGGGCGGGAGTATGAATTGGATATTTCCAGTTCTCGGGATCGGCGTACTTTTCCTGATACTTCGGATATCTTGGCGGAGGCCCTGGTCTTCCATCAGATTTTCTTGAAGGTCTCGTCCCTTTATCTGGCATCTATGTCGCCTTGAGAATCTCTCGAGCGATGACCAGCCTCTGTATCTCGCTCGTTCCCTCGCCTATCTCGCAAAGCTTGACATCTCTGAACATCCGCTCAACCGGATAATCCTTCGTGTATCCATACCCACCATGAATCTGAATCGCCTTTGTTGCTGCCTTCATGCCCGCCTCGGACGCAAAGAGCTTGCACATGGAGGCCTCCTTCTTGTACCTCTTCCCCTGATCCTTGAGGTAGGCGGCCCTGTAGACGAGGAGCCTGGCGGCATCTATTTCTGTAGCCATATCCGCCAACATCCACTGAATCGCCTGGAAATTGCTTATAGGCTGTCCGAACTGCTCCCTAGTTCTCGAATACTCTATGGAGGCCTCAAGGCATCCCTGAGCTATTCCCAAAGCCATTGCACCGATGCTTATCCTGCCGCCATCCAAAATCTCAAGAACGTCACGAAAGCCTTGATTCAGCTCACCTAGTAGGTTCTCCTCAGGAATCACGCAGTTTTCAAAGATAAGCTCGGATGTCACTGATGCATTAAGTCCTAGCTTCTCCTCCTTCTTTCCGAGAGTAAAACCTGGCCTTCCCTTTTCCACCACGAAGGCGCTTATTCCTCGCGTCCCTTTGGACTTGTCAGTGGAGGCAATTATGACGAAGGTTTCGGCCTCATGACCGTTTGTTATGAATACCTTCCTGCCATTCAATATCCACTCACCGCCTTTCAACTCAGCAGCCGTGGAGATGGCACTTGCATCCGACCCAGCGCCAGGCTCAGTGAGTCCCCAGGACCCCATGACTTTCCCAGCAGCCAGGGGGGGAAGATACTTCCTCTTTTGTTCCTCATTTCCTGCGATGTTGATGTGATCCGTGCAAAGGGAGTTGTGAGAGGCCATTATGAGTCCTGTCGAACCGCATACACGAGAAACTTCCTCGACGGCAATAGCGTAGCTAATCGTGTCCATGCCAGCACCGCCATACTCCGGAGCGATCGTCATGCCCATCAAGCCGAGCTCTCCCATCTTCCTAATGTTGTCCCAAGGAAACTCCCCCGTCTTGTCAATTTCTGGCGCGACAGGTTTCAACTCCTTCTCGGCGAACTCATGCACCATTTTCTTGAGCATAATCTGTTCTTCTTCGAGTGCGAAATCCATCCTCTCACCCCTCGACTGAAAGGGATACGCTCTTAAAAAAGCTTGGCGGGCAATCAGAACCCAGGCTCAAATTTGTTCAACAACAGCGAGGCTATCTCAATCTCCCCCTCAGATCCTTGATGATTTCCCTTCTTCAGTTCTCTTTCCGCCCTAGCGAGCATTTCCTCGATGTCCCTAGGGACGTCCCGGCCGGACATACCTATCTGTTTCATCTCCTTCCTCAGTATATCTATCCTCTCAGACAACTCCCTGTACCTCTTGCATATCCTGTTTGCCGAAGAAGTGACCTTCTTCGCGAATTCGATACACTTCTCGTACTCCCCCTCCTTCATCGATACGCATGCCTCGGCGAGAGAGCCCTTGGCCTCATCCGATCGGACATTTATTTTCACCAACGAAACTGCAGCGCTCTTTGCTCTTTTGAGTGCGCGAATAGCAGATCTGTGTTTCTCCCTCAACTCAATGGCCTTTTCCTCGATCACCTCAGAGAGTTCCTTGACTCGTTCAAATCTACCATTCAAGAAGGCGGTTCGTGAAATTCTCAGTATGTCTTCGATCTCCTGGGCCACCACACCCTCTTTCTTCAAATCCCGCAAAATCCTCTCACAATAGCGATACACCTCTGCATTCTCCTGACATTCCTCTCTGACTTTCCTGGGCAGAGTTCTTATTTGCTCCAAGATTCCATGCACCCGCTCAAACTCTCCATTTCTCAGGCAGATCCTGGATTCCCTCAGCAGCTCAAGGCTTGGGGAGAGGATTAGATGTTGAAAGACATTTCCATGGATGTCGCCCTGGTTCTCGTATTCCTCCCTTATGAACTCTTCTGCCTTTTCAATCGCATCTGAAGCCGAAAGATAGGATGAGATCACTTGCTGCCCCTCTTGAACGCCTCCTGATGCTATCTTTGCAGCGGTAGCAAAGGATGGGATGAGGTCTGCGTTTGAGAGCCCCTCCATCGCCTCAACACTCTGTTGGAGCTTCTCCTCCAACCCAGGAACCTCTATACCGAGACCCTTGACCTCCTCGACTACCGCCTTGAACTCCTCCACGCATGCCCTGGCGAGATTCTCATCTATGTCCCAATTCTTGCTCTCAAGATTCTCACGGTCAGTCGATTTCAAGTGAACCGCCTCCTCGACAAGAATCCCAACTGATATCAGTCCCCTCCAACGGGGTTCGAAGGAAGGTGGGGTTGACCACACCCAAAAGCGACGACATCGCTATCACGGATCCCCCTTATGGAGTTTCGACAAGACTCTACTTACGCCCTTTTCCTCCGATTCTTTCGATTTATTCGGATGTATTTATATTTTTTGCTTGGGGCTCTCTCAACGTCTGGCTCTAGAAGACGAGAGCGGTCCAGCAAAAAAGGGGAGAAGTCTAGCCTTTCGATTCTTTCGCGCGCACCTTCTTCCTTCTTCCGAAAGCCTCTAGGAGACTGCCTAACTCCCTATACAGTCCGAGGGTCTCGTCTTTCTCCGTTTCTATGTACTCGAGTATCTCATCGTACTTCTTCTCCCGATACCATATCGGGATCTGAGCGCCCTTTCCTTTTCCGGTGAATTTGTCCAAACCGGAGCCCAAGAATTTCCCGCCGTTCATCAGTATTAGGATGGAGCGAATATCGATCATGGGCTTTGCATAAAAATACTGTCTCACCCTTCCAGCACTCCACTCCTGCAGTCCATATTGCTGAGCCTTCTCCATCACGAAAACGATGTCAAACCTGAGATTGTTTCCGATAGGGATGAATTCCCAACCTGGATCGAGAATCTTCTCCTCAAGAATCCTCTCGACAATCCTCTTCTCGCCCTCCTCCCATTCCTTCAAGACAGAAAAATTACCAACGGCATTTCCTTCCGAGAGTTGCTGATACTGAATCGTAATAATCTTATCCACTAGCGGATCCGTTCCCTCTGTTTCGACATCGAAGTAGTACTCAGTCATCACAACAGTGAATCGGTCTCCCCTTATTTATGTGTCCTAGTTCCCCGCAAATTAGATAAGCAGACTTCTCTTTTCGTGAATGGACCAAGGAGCTGATTATGTTCAAAGAAGAAGATATTAGAAACATAGGGAAGAAGAAAGAGGAGTGGGAGGCTGCCACACTGAAGAAATCACTCGATAAGCTTCCGGAGAGAAGGAAAGTTTTTGTTACCACGTCAAGCGCTCCGATTGATCGGCTTTACACGCCTGATGATGTTTCAGATTTCGACTACCTAGAAAAGCTTGGAATGCCGGGAGAATATCCTTTCACGAGGGGTATTCATCCTACGCTCTATAGAAGCAAGTTCTGGACCATGAGAATGTTCTCAGGCTTCGGGACAGCAGAGGAAACGAACGAGAGATATAGGTATCTCCTCGAGCACGGTGAAACCGGTCTAAGCGTTGCCTTCGATTTCCCTACCCTCTATGGTTACGATACCGATCATCCCATGGCCAAGGGAGAGTTTGGAAAATGCGGTGTCGCTATCAGTTCTATGAAGGATATGGAAATACTCTTCGACAGAATCCCCTTGGATAGGATAAGCACTAGCATGACAATAAATGGGCCCGCTTCTGTCATATGGGGGATGTACATAGCGGCGGCGGAGAAGCAGGGCGCTCCCTCTCCGAAAATAAGGGGAACCATACAGAATGACATACTGAAGGAATACATCGCTCAGAAGTCCTATATCTTCCCGCCTGAGCCGTCCATGAGGCTCATCGTGGACACATTCGAGTTCGGTTACAGGAAAGTCCCTCTATGGAACACGATCTCGATTAGCGGTTATCACATTCGAGAGGCGGGTTCCACAGCGGTACAAGAGCTTGCCTTCACCCTCGCAGACGGATTCGAGTATGTGCGTGCCGCGATTGAAAGGGGACTTGATGTGGACAGGTTCGCTCCTCGCCTCTCCTTCTTCTTCAATGCGCACAACGACCTCTTCGAGGAGATCGCCAAGTACAGGGCGGCGAGGAGGATATGGGCAAGGGAGATGAAGGAAACATTCGGTGCAAAGAAACCGAGATCTGGCTGGATGAGATTCCATACACAAACCGCCGGATGCTCCCTGGCCGCCCAGCAGCCCGAGAACAACATAGTTAGGGTCACGATTCAGGCCCTTGCAGCGGTTCTTGGCGGGACTCAATCCCTCCACACCAATTCCATGGACGAGGCCTATGCCGTACCCTCCGCCAAGGCTGTCAAGATAGCGTTGAGAACCCAGCAGATAATCGCACATGAGAGCGGTGTCGCCAATACAATCGACCCTCTGGGCGGGTCCTATTTCATCGAGTATCTCACCGATAGAATGGAGGAAGAAGCCTACGAGTATTTCGATAAGATTGAAGCACTAGGAGGTGTGATTCCCGCGATAAGAAAAGGATTCTTCCAGAAAGAGATTGCGCGGGCAGCATATCGGTACCAGAAAGAGACGGATGAGAAGGACCGAATCATAGTAGGAGTGAACGAGTACGTTGAAGAGGAGCCCCTAGAAATAGGGCTTGTCGAGATGGACCCAGAAGGCGAAAAGAAGCATCTGAAAAGGCTTGACAAGGTTAGAAAGGAGAGAGACCAGAAGAAAGTGGAGACAGCTCTCAATAGGCTGAGAAAGGCGGCAGAGGGCGAGGACAACGTGATGCCCTACGTACTGGACTGCGTAAGAGCATATGCCACGCTTGGAGAGACATGCGGCGTCTTCAGAGAAGCCTTCGGAGAGTACAAGGAACCAATTATCTATTGAGGTGTTCTAATGGCGAAGTTGAGAGTTTTGATTGCGAAGCCCGGATTGGACGGTCATGATAGAGGTGCAAAAGTCGTATCTCGTGCGCTGAGAGATGCGGGAATGGAGGTCATATACACGGGGCTTCATCAGACACCTGAGCAAATCGTCGAGGCCGCCATTCAAGAGGATGTGGATGCCATTGGACTCAGCTGTCTCTCGGGCGCCCATTTGACCCTTTTCAAGAGCGTGATGGATATTCTCAAGAAAAAAGACATCGAGGACATCGTCGTGACCTGCGGTGGAATAATTCCAGACGAAGACATCCCCAAGCTCAAGGAAATGGGAATAGCTGCGGTTTTTGGCCCAGGCACCCCACTTCGAGAGATAGTGGAGTTCCACAGGAAAATCGCGAGGAAGTGAATGGAGATAGTTGAGCGCCTCCTCAAGGGCGATAAGAGAGCTGCGGCGAAGGCGATCTCCCTTTTGGAGGATGATGACAAGAAAGCGTCTGATATACTTGCTGCAATCTATCCTCATACTGGAAACGCTCACATCATCGGAATCACTGGCCCAACGGGGACTGGGAAGAGCACCCTTGTCTTTGCTCTGTCGAAGGAATTCAGAATGAGGGGTAAGAAAGTGGGGATAATCGCGATCGATCCAACATCCCCCTATACTGGCGGTGCTTTGCTTGGGGACAGGATAAGGATGGGCAGTCTGACTCTTGACGATGGCGTATTTATTAGAAGCATGGGTACGCGCGGCCACGCCGGGGGGACATCCAGATCCACCACCGATGTCATCAGAGTTCTGGATGCCATGGGGATGCAGAAGATTTTCACAGAAACCGCTGGCGCAGGGCAGTCAGAGGTGGACATTGCGAAAATAGCGCATACCTCTATCGTCGTTCAGATGCCCGGGCTTGGAGATGACATACAGGCCATGAAAGCTGGCATCCTCGAAATAGGCGATATATTCGTGATAAACAAAGCAGACCTTGAAGGCGTTGATAGCACCTTGGCAAATCTAAGCCTCGCCATCGAAAAGGAAAAGCCAGGCGGATGGAAACCGAGAATTCATCTCACTGTGGCAACGGAAGAAAAGGGAATGTTGGAGCTGGCTGACTTGATAGAAGATCACTATGACTTCCTCAAAAAAAGCGGAAGGCTCGAAGAGGAGCGAATTGAGCGGGCCCGGGACGAGCTCCGTGCAGCACTTTCCCATCATCTACTCCTAAGAATATCCGAGACTCCTGAGCTTCTCGCTAGGTTCGACGATCTTGTTCACAAGATTGCCAGAAAAGAAACCGATCCTCACTCAGCCGCGGAGAATCTTCTGAAAAAAGCGGAAGTTGCCTAAGACGGAAAGATTCCATTGAAAATCGTGCCCGGGAGAATCGTGTACTCTATCATCGCTACAGCAGCCATAATATCAACTATCCCGTGAATGCGATGAACTCTGCTATGACAAAGTAAAGTAACCACTTGTTCCAATCTGTATCCTCCTTCTGCTTTGCCATAGGGTTTTTCCGTGTTTTCAACGGACGTGGGGGGATTCGAACCCCCGACTGCCAGCTTAGGAGGCTGGTGCCATATCCAGGCTAGGCCACACGTCCTAGTTGTACAGAACGCACAAGCTTATAAAATTGTGTCGAGTGTCTCTACTCCTCTTTCCTCTCGGTATCAGAGATCTCTTCTGGAGGAAGTTCCTCTGGGACGAACTCCTCTTCTTCCTTTTCGTCACCAACTTCGGCTTCTTCTTTCCTCTCGGAGAGCTCGGCTTCCTCTGTCGGCTCCTCTTCCTCAGGCTTCTCCTTCTTCACGTACTCCTCGATAAAACGTATCGTATCGATTCCCGCGATGTCCCTCAAATCGTTAGCGACCCTATATTTGGAGACTAACCAAAGCTCGTCGTACTTGCAGACTTCGGGCAACTTTATTAGCACATCCTGTCCGATGACTTTCACTTCGAAGTCCTCGGGGTTGGTATAGTCCATTTCTATAATCCCCTTCACCTTGTCCTCGACAGTCTCCGCTTTCTTCGTGACAGTGTAATCATACTTGAGGGTCCTTCCCGCAAGAGGATTGTTGAAATCCACTCGGACACGGCCAGCTGTGACGGAAGTGATGATGCCCTTCTTCTTTCCTAGGATGACTTCCTTTCCCACCTCGGGGGCTATCTCCCTCCTCACGAACTCCCTTATGGAGTGCAGCTCCACCAGCCTGGGATCCCTCTCTCCCGCCGCTTTCTCGGGCGGAATCTCCACAGTGGTCTTGACGCCAACCTTCGCATTCCTCAGGGACTCCTCCCATCCGGGGAATATTCTGCCCTTGCCAACGACAAGAGGCTCTGGCACATAGTTCCTCTTCTCATCGAACTTCTCATGCTCTTCAGCGAGGTCCTTGTCCGTCGTGTCGAAGAGGTCTTCCTTGCCATCAGGGTGTACGATCCAGAGATCGTAGTCGACGTACACTAAGTCCCCGTCTAAGACAGACTGTTCCACTTCTTCGGACATCGGAGCACCTGGACTCGGATATGAGAATGGGCATAAAACACTTTGCTGGTCAGCTCTTCAGGCTCAGCTCGAGGCTCGATATGATTCTCTTGTATCTGTTCCTTATCGTCACCTCAGTTACGCCTGAGACTTCTGCTACGTCCTTCTGAGTGCACGGCTGACCACAGATTGCCGACGCAATGTATATCACTGCAGCTGCGACTCCCGAAGGTGCAACTCCTGACGCGAGCTCGGCTTGCTCGACCTCTTCAAGAATCTCCTTGCTCTTTCTCTGAACATCCATGCCCAATCTGAGTCTGTTACAGAACCGAGGTATGTAGTCCGCGGGACTCTGAGGCATCAACCTCAAGTTGAGCTCTCTAGCTATCGTCCTGTACGTTCTTCCGATGCTCTTTCTGTCTACCCTAGCCTCATTCGCCATCTCGTCCAGTGTCCTTGGAACCTGGCACTTCCTGCATGCTGCATAGAGTGTTGCCGCAACGACCTCATCAATGCTCCTCCCCCTCACGAGATTCTTCGAGGATGCCTTTCTGTAGAAGACAGCGGCGGTCTCCCTCACATGCCTTGGGAGGCCCATCTTTGAGGCCATTGTGTTTATCTCGGTCAGACCCTGAGCCAGGCTCCTCTCTCCTGCTTTCGATGTCCTTATCCTGTGCTGCCACTTCCTCAACCTGTATATCTGAGACCTAGACTTGTGCGGAATGGCCTTGCCGTATGCGTCCTGGTTTCTCCATCCAATCTGGGTGGAAAGCCCGTAATCGTGAGACATTATGCTCAGCGGCGGTCCAGTCCTTTCGCGGGTCTCCCTTTGATCAGAATCGAAAGCCCTCCACTCGGGACCCTCGTCTATGATGGAATCTGACAGCACGAGGCCGCAGTTCCCGCAGACAATCTCCGCTCGTTCATAGTCCCGAATAAATCTTTCACACTGGCACTCAGGACAAGAAGTCCTCCCCTCATCCGATTCCATGACGAATATAAAACTGATAATCAACTATAAAAGGATTGCTTGCGAAAAATTGACATTATTTCGAACATTCTCACCAAAGTTTGAGTTCTGGGAACAGTAGAAGCTCTTGTCTTGGCATTTCCTTGCAGTTTTCCGAGCGAACACATCCAAATCTGATGGTTCGAGGGGTCAGTCGGTTGCCTCTGGATGCTGCAATATTGTGGACTACAGCTGAGGGCGGCGAAGGGTTGGGGCGCATGCGAGGAGCGTTAGTGCGAAATCATGAGCTGTGGCAAACCCCCGAGAAAGGTCGAGCAGGTCTTCTCGGTCCTTGGTCCTAAGAAAACCTTCTCTTATGAGCAGTAGCTCGGACAAGAACTGCCCGCAGGCTCACCGCTTGTAACCGATCTTCCTCAGAAACTCCTTTCTCTCCCTGACGTTCTCCTCCTTCTCCACACCCTTCGGGCTCTCCCCGTCAATCACTCCCATGATCCCCCTGCCTTGCTCGCTAGAAGCCACCACAACCTGAAGGGGATTGGCGGTTGCAGCAAAGATGTTGCAGACCTCTGATACACTTTTTATGCGTGGCAGAAGATTGACTGGAAAAGCGTCACGCATGAATATGATGAAGGTGTGACCAGCTCCGATTTTCTGGGAGTTCTCAATCGCGAGATTGCGAAGTTCTTCGTCGGTTCCGTCTGAGCGGATTAGGCGGTCCCCAGAAGCCTCTGAGAAAGCAAGGCCGAATCTGATTCCAGGCACAGATGTCACAACGGCTTCATAGATATCCTCAACGCTCTTGATAAAGTGCGTCTGCCCCAGTATGAGATTCACGCCGTCAGGTTTCTCTATTTCTACTGTCTCCAGCTCCATGCTTCGGACAATCGCATCCCCGCTAAAATAGATTGCTCAACAAAGCCTATATCGGTGTCTTACTCATACACAAGCGATGTTCTATCTCGGGCCCGCCGGTCACCCGCTAGATTCCAAGGGCATGGAGGATGGCCTTTCCATGCTGAAGGAGGCCGGCCTCAATGCTATGGAGGTCCAATATACATACGGAATACAAACCAAGCTGGAGACAGCGGAGAGGCTCGGGAAGTTGGCGAAGGAGAACGGTATCCGCATAAGTTGCCACGCACCTTACTACATCAATCTCAACTCTCGAGATAAGGGCGTGCTCAAGAGGAGCCGCTCGTGGATTCATCGAACCGCCGAGATGATGGATGCTTGGGGCGGTTATATGCTGGTGCACCATCCAGGCTTCTTGCACGGAATGAAGCCCTCCATTGTTATCAAGAACGTGAGAACGCGACTTGCGGGCTGCGTGAAGCGCATTCGAGATGAAGGCTGGGATGTGCTCATAGGCCTCGAGCTGACGGGAAAGCTGACGGGCTTCGGGACGCTGGATGAAGTCATCAAGATTTGCCAGGAGGTGAGGGGTGTCTATCCCGTCATCGATTGGGCTCATACACATGCTCGCGATCAGGGACTGTTCAAAAGAGTGAGAGATTTCGAGAACTACCTACAGAAGTACGAGGAGTTCACAACGGATTTCCTGCACTGTCACTTCAGCTGTATCGAGTACGGCGAAAGGGGCGAGAAGAAGCACCTCGCTATAGAGGCGAAGTCACCTGATTTCTCCAAGCTGGCAAGGGTGCTGAAGAAAAGAGAATATGATATAACCATCATAAGTGAGAGTCCGGTTCTGGACAAAGACTCTCTAAAGATGAAGGAGATTCTCGGGGTTTGAGTTCTTGGCAGGTTAGTCTGCGTACTCTCACAGCGGAAAAACGTCTTCTGCCAAGATTCGCAAAGTATCCTGCATTTTAGGACGGACCAATCGTGAAAAAGGAAGAAAAGCCTTTCAAACTTTCCAGAAATTCAAGACTTTTTTACTTGTAAAAGACGTTCTGAAAGCGTCTTAATATCCGACATCGCTATTCCATTTGACCGATGGTTCGAGAGCGGAACTCGGCAACGCTCCGACGCGGGTCGAATGATTCTGTAGATCCGGAAACTCCTTCGGAAAGAATAGGAAATGTGCACGTTTCGTCGCTCGTCCACCAGGAAAACCTTTCCGAGGACTTCTGGATCGTCACTTTGGGGAATCACCTCCTAAGAATCCGAAAATGGTTCTACGGGGCCTTAGAAGTAGACCCTCGATTTTTTGGTCAGACACTTCCACGACCGAGATCCGCCACGAGCCATTTGGAGGATGAACAATGACGAGATGGGAAGTTCTCAAGGAGCATGTGCACGACGTAAGAAAGCTGAGAAATTTGGCTATGCTTCTCCGAGTGATTGAGTCGCACTTCAACGGGGAAGTGAAGATGGAGAAGAATCTAACGGAATATATGGCTAAGAAGTATAGATGGGGAAACAAGACCACGAGGAAGAATCTAGAAATCCTCGTAAACCTCAGACTTCTGAAATGCCTGAGGAGTCCGAGAGATCATTGGACGAAGTTGTACTACCTTCTTGACGCTTAGCCACCCACCCCCCTCCTCTTGGGAAGCGGAAGCGGGGAGGCTTAATGGCCTCGTTGGGTGGGTGGGCTTCGTTCTTTTCTCAGATAGTAGAACATCCTGTCTCCCAGAGGATTCTTTGCCACGAGGGGAGAACCGCTAGCGAGGGCCTCGAGTTTTCTTCCTTTCCTCCCGCGAAAGGGAGAACCATGAACTCCAAATCTCCTCCTCAATATTCGAAAACCGATTCCCTTTATCATCTTCTCGAACCAAGAGTGCCCGAAGAAGAAGATGTGCGGCGGGTAATGATAAGACCACCATGCAGGCCCCCTCAACCTCGCAATTGCACTCTCCGAATCTGGAGTTGAAATGACAAGCAGGCCATCTTGAGCGAGAATCGTTTTCACTTTCTTCAGTGCGTCGGCGGGCCGATAGAGGTGCTCGATGACCTCGTACATTGTGATTAGGTCGAACTTCAGCGGGAAGTCTGCCTCCATGATGTTGCATATCTGTACTTCGATTCCCTTAGCTTTCGCCTCCCCCGATCTCTCAGGATTGATTTCCACCCCGAACTTCTTCCAGTGATCGCCGAGCATAGAGAGGAAGGTGCCGTCCCCGCATCCAACATCAAGGGCTTTCCCACCTTTCAGCGCAAGCTCATCGATCGTCTCGACCTCGAGCTGCCACTGAGGATGCCTTTCATAATCTCTCTGCTTCGTTTCTTGATATTTCAGCTCAGCAGCTTCAAGCTCATCGATTCCTGGCGGGTTCGCAACCTGAGTAACTCCGCAGGATTCGCATTTCACAATCTCACGATTTTCAAGAAGATATACCCTGTGAGTGTTTCCCCCGCAAACCTGGCACTCCATTCATCTTGAGAGAAGTCCTAAGCATAGAAAAGGCTTGTGGGGTGGATCTCTTCAAGCTAGGGATTCAACTGCCCCCAACAACTATAACTACTCGAAATGAAAACACCCCGTGAGATGAAAGGTGGCGGGCTTCCCCTCATTTCGCTTGTTCTTCTTTCCCCACTAACAGCAGAGCTTCTCTCTGGCTCATCCCCGCCTATGGAATTCTTCTTCCCGCCGAGCTTTCTTCTTCTCGTTGGGCTTTATGGCAGTGGAGTTCTCGTGGTGAGAGAGCTATCAGTCAAGTGGCAAAAGGGTTGGCCATCTATCCTTCTTATGGGTGCAACATATGGCATCCTCGAGGAAGGCCTAGTGGTCAAGAGCTTCTTCGATCCCTCATGGATGGACCTCGGCATTCTCGGTGTTTACGGGAGATGGATAGGTGTGAATTGGGTATGGAGCATCTGGCTCACAATCTATCACGGCGTCGTGAGCATCACTGTCCCGATAATCCTATTCAATCTCATGTTCCCTCGGCTCAAGCACCAAAGACTAATCACTGATGTTCAACTTCTCCTCCCTATCTTTGTGCTGGTTGCCATCACTGGCGTCGGGGTCTTCCTCTTTCCCTATTCCCCAGAAAGCTTCCACTACTTCCTTGCGATCTTCGCTATGTTTCTGCTCAGCTTTGCTGCTTACAGATTTCCAATGGGCTGGCCTAAGATGAAAAGCGAGGCTCCCATACTCCCGCCTAAGTACTTCTTCACTTTCGGGCTGTTCTTCACCTTATTCAGTCTTGTGATAGTTTACGGTCTGCCTGAGGCTGATATGCCGGCGCCAACTGTCATCATTCTATTATGCCTTCTCTGTCTTGGCCTTCTTCTCGCGATAATCAATTCCGCTGGGAGAAGATACAACGAGAAGGTGCTCCTCGCGCTGGCGGCGGGAATACTGATGCCCTTCGTTTTTCTTGCTTTCATTCAGGAAGCGAGGGGAATATGGGGAATGAGCGTAGTGGGAGTCTGTTACTTGGTCTACTTCTTCCTGCTGTTAGTTAGAATCTGGCGGGAAGCGCCTGAAATCACCGCCAAAAAGATCCCAATCGATAGCGGAAAAAAGCTTTAGACTCAAGAGCATTCAGAGCACGATGATAGCCCTGGAAAAACGCTTGGCTGCGAAATATCCGAACTTGAAGGTCGTGGCGTTGACTGTCAATGACGTGAGGGTTGAGAGGACTTCTCCTGCACTGGAAGACCTCAAGGAAGAGGTCGCAAGAGACATCTTGGAAAGATATGACATTGAGGCCTTGAAGAATGATGAGCGGATACGGAAGTACAGAGACTTCTTCTGGCGACTGGGGACAGACCCAACGAAGATTCGACCGGCATCGGAAGCTCTTATAAGAAGGGTTCTCCAGGGAAGGCTGATCCCGAGAATCAACACTGCGGTTGACGCTTACAATCTGGCTTCGATGATGCACAATGTGGCGATAGGGTCATTCGACTTGGACAGGTTCACTGGGCAGTTGCTCATCAGATGGGCCTCTCCTGAGGAGGAATTCCTTGGAATAGGAATGGACAAGCCCAAAGTTCTGAGCGGCAAGGAGATCGTAATATCCGATGATGAGAAGTTGGTCGCGATATATCCATATCGAGATGCAGACGCAACCAAAGTGACTACCGAGACGAAGAGCATCTTTTCACTGATGTGCGGGGTCCCAGGAATCGGGAAAGCCGTTCTGAGAGAGGCGGCGGAAACGACAATCGCCTACATAACAGAATTCTGCGGAGGAACCGGGAAAATCCTGTGCACCCACTGAGGCGAAGAGCAAATGCAGGACCAGAGGTTCAATGGCAATGGGAATTTCTCATCGAATGTCTTATAAATAGGTAACCATGTTCGTGATGGGGATTTGCGTGGCTGAAGAAGCGACTGAGACTCAGAAGTGTCCTCGCTGTGGCGAGGAAATGGATTCAGGCTTTCTTGGAAGTGAGAGCTTCATCAGCGGAATGAAGTGGTTCGAGGAGAAGACCATACTTGCGCTTGGCGGGGAGAAAATCAAGGATCCTGGACTGAGCGGAAAGGTCTACCTGGATGGTTTCATCTGCAGAAAATGCCACACCTTGGTTGTGGGCTTCTAATCCATCCTCGCCCCGCTTCCACGGTTATCACCCTGACTGTTCTAGTCACCGTTCTCTTGGCTCTCATAATCGCAAGCCTCGATGAACCTGAGGTCTGAGCTTTTCTCTCTGATACGCTTGGAACTCCTTGGAACAATTGTGGTCTCGCCATCAACCTGAGTCACTTCAAAAAGATTGTCCCGAATGGAAGGCATAACACGAGTTGAGGGTTCTGGTTCGATGAGTACGCGAACTTCTGGAGTCCTCACTCTCACACCAAAGAGCCCTACGCCTTCCTTCCGGAAGTAGTATCTGTTTCGGTAGGCATCAATCGCCTTCCCAAGTGGCATTACGACGACGGAAAAATCCGCTCCGAGCTGGTATGCCACCGCCTGCCTTATCGCCTCCCGCCAATTCTCCAGCTTTAGCTCAACGGCAATGATTCTTCCATTATTCCCAACTGCAATGAGATCGACCCACCTGTTGACCATCCTCACCTCGGTGAATGTCTGAAATCCGTGTTCGCCGAAGAAAGTCTCCAGACTCCTTCTTAGGTGAATCTCCTTTAGCTGGGACATGGACGGGAAATTCGCGAGGAAACTTATGAATGAGAGGCGGGGAGATTCGTGAAAGTGAAAGGGACCTAATCATCCACCTCGCTGCAGAGGGACGAGGAAAATGCCCGCCAAGACGAATGCGCCGCCAGCAATCATGAAAAGCGATGGAACCTCAGGAAGAAGGGAAAAAGCGAGGAGACGGGCCACAATAGAATCGCCTTTTGTCATTCCCTCAAATGAGAGCTTCCTTTACCTCTTCAGCAGTCAGTGCAATCGAGGCCCGTCGACTTCCCTGGAATTCGAATAACAGCTAGGAAAGGTTTTTTCGCACTAGAAAGATAATCCCCCTATGACGGCAACCATAGAAGAACTAGCAGAGAAAGATCTGGAGGAAGCCGCTGAGGTGTCAAGAGAATGCCTGCATGATGCTTGGGAACGTTGGGAAAAGGACTACTACCCGAGAGAAGCACTGGAGTATGACCTCACTCAACATAGTGCTGAGGAATACGAGAAGTTCCTAAAGCTCCCCCGTAGCTTCTTCTTTGTCGCCAAGGAAAAGGGCAGAATCGTGGGCCTTGCTCTGGGACGGATAATCGGGAAGACCGGCCTCGCGAATCTTGGTTGGATATGCGTTGCTCCGAAGTCTAGAAGGAGAGGCATAGGAGACAGCATACTTGAGCGGCTCGAGGAATACGCTAGAAGTGAGGGTTGCCATAAGATTTTCCTCAATACACTTCCTTGTCTCACTGATGCTGTCAGACTGTACTTCAAGCGAGGGTGGATCCCAGAGTGCAATCTAAAGCGTCATTGGTGGAAAGTGGATTTCATCGTCATGAGTAAGTGGTTTGATTGATCGAGAAAACGCGGGGAGAGTGGGTTTCATGCAAATAGGAGAGCTGAGCATAGAAGATTATGATGCAATTATCAGACTGTGGGGGGAGTCAGACCTCTCCCATAGACCAAGAGGTAGGGACAGTCGTTCGGAAATGGAGAGACAGATGAGGCTCATACCTGGACTCTTCCTTGGTGCTTTTGAGGGTGATGAGCTGGTGGGGGTCGTCGTGGGTACGGACGACACCCGAAAGGGATGGATAAACCGACTTGCAGTTCGACCAGATTACAGGCGAAAAGGCATAGGAACTGCATTACTAAGAGAGTTAGAAAAACGTCTGAGAGCGCGAGGCAATAGAATCATAGGTGCCCTAATTGAAACACCGAATGAGGCCTCTAAGGATTTCTTTGAAAAGATGGGCTATGAGCCTTACGAATCAATCGTGTATATGAGCAAAAGGGAAAGCGAAGAGGTTTGAGCTTATCGTGGCGAGAACGAGAGAAGAGGAATGGTCACCAAATCGTTGTGGTATTCATTCTGACCAGGACAAAGATATTCGCCCATCAGAAAATCATATGAGCGAGAAACATATCCGCATCAGCGGCGACGGAAATGGAATCGCAAGTTGAAAAGATTCAAGGTGTTCTCCTGACGATGAGAAGAAGAAACCAGGATTACGATCTTATTCTCACGGATAGGAGAGTGGTAGTCCTCTATGTTGGAGAGAGACCTGATCCAGTCTCGAGATTTTTCCAGGACATCACGGGGTCTAGAGGTGATCCTCAAGCGACAAGTCAGTGGAGAATGTTCTACCAAGGGAAGAGCACCGATGATATGCTTAGGGCACACCAGTGGAACTACGCTGTTCCTTTCGAAGACATAAGATCGGTCACCGTCACGAGGTATCCTCAGGGCGGAGGTGAGCTTGTTTTTGACACCACTCAATCAGGCTGGCATCATTTCGTGTTCGCCTTCTATCCTGAACTGGAGAAGGCGAGGATGACAATTCCTCAGGTTTTCGGTGAGAAAGCAGTAGTAAGAGCCTAGTAGACACTTTCATTCAGAACGGAAGAATGTCCACCTTGCAGCAAGCAGAAGTCTAGGGGGTTCCCCACAACATTAGTTCTTTCCTCAGATAGTTCCAAAGGACATTCTCGCGCACATAATCCACTAACATTCTTGATAGTAGCTCAATAAGATTTAAGTCATCGAAGGTCATATAGACAATTGCAATTGGAGTGCTCTCAACCGCTCCTCGAAAGGGGTAGAGGATGTACAATTCAGTCACATTTGCCAGAGGCCATAGCTGGTACTTTGCAACTTACCTAGAGGGAAGGAGGATGGTCACATGAAGGCAGAGATCGCTGTTCTCCTTGCTGCTGCCGCCGTCCTTCTTGTCATCGGTCTATTCGGACACATAATAACAGAGGTCAAGACAGTTGCATCCGAGCCCCCCGATAACTCAACAATAGAGAAAACGATAAGGCCTTACTTGCCAGCGGGGGTAACTTCGCTTGCCCTGGGCCTGGTAATCCTTCTTGTAGCTGGTATTGTCGCATTGGCGATGAGGACATCGAGACGCTGACCAGCTTCTAGCTTCTTGGTCTGAACCAGATGGCAACCTACATGGAGATATTTATGTAGTCCTTTTTGAATGAGCTTAGAGTCGAGACAGTTTACTATGTTCAAGAGAATAATGATAATCGCGGACAACTACAAGCTCATCGATTCTCTTCTTAGGTATACCCCTCTTCTCTTTCCCGATGCGGAGTTTCATGTCGTGAGCATAGTGGATTATAGCTACGACATAATGTCGGCGACATCCTTCATAGACGAATCTCTAGAGAAAAGCGCCATTAGAGCGTTGTTCCGCTGTCTGGATACATTGAAGGAGATGGGAATTCAAGCCAAGAGGAGTTTCTACAAGGGCAATTTCGAGGCGATAGTGGAGAACTACATTAGACGGGAGGGAATCGACCTGGTCGCCACAGAGACATACATGGAGAAAGACCTGAGGCGATCGCATATCAGTTGGCACCTAGAGAAGCTTTTCAGGACGCCAAGTAAGAACATCCTGATGCTGGATCGAATGCCGACTCTCCGCCGTCCAGAGAAGATATTCATCATTGTCGGTGACTCCCCAAGATCGTGGTTAGCTGCTGAAAAGGGCCTACAGCTTTGCAGGGAGTTCGGGGCATCATGTGGAATGAGCTATGCGGGAAGAAAGCAGAGAAGAGAGGTTTACGAGCGTTTCTCGAAGCTAGCAGAAGAAAGGGGTATCGATTTCTCTGTAGAGGAGTTTGAATGGCGGATAAGGGAAGAAATACCCCGATTCCTAGAGAGATTCGACTTCCTTGTGATGAGCCGAGGTGGATATAGACTCAGGGACCAACTCAAGATGGTCATCAAAGCTCTGCCCCTTTCAAGATCTGAGATAAACATCCTGCTCTACGCTCCAATCCCAGTATTACTAGTAGGCGAAGAGAGGTGGTAGATGATGTTCGATGCTTGGGTACAGGCAGTCAGCGTGGTCATCTTCGTAGGCACATTCATCCTCATGGTCCTCGAGAAGATGCACAGAACCACTGTCGCTCTCCTGGGCGCCGCTGCCATGATCGTTGTTGGTCTAGCCGGGAATTTCTACACACCGGATCAGGGCTTTTATGCGATAGACTTCAACACACTCGGCCTTCTCTTTGGAATGATGGTTATTGTTGGCGTCATTGCGGAGACTGGATTCTTCGAGTTTGTGGCCGTCAAAATGACCAAGGTGGCCCGCGGTGACTATTGGATGCTCATGCTAATGTTCGCTGTCGTCAGCGCCACCGCCTCTGCTTTCCTAGATAATGTGAGCACCGTCCTATTGCTGATACCAGTCACCATATCGATTGCCAAGAGTCTTGAGGTGAACCCCATACCGTTAATCATGGCCGAGATTCTCGCTTCAAATATCGGAGGGACAGCTACACTCGTTGGAGATCCTCCAAACATCATGATTGCGAGTGCTGCGAATATCTCCTTTGTGAGTTTCATCATAAACATCGGACCCATTGTCATAATTACCATGCTTATCGCCATATTCCTCCTCAAATGGGTATACAGGGAGGAGATCAAACAATCCCCTCAGAATCTTCAGGAATGTCTGAAAAGGAATGAGTGGGATGAGATTAAGAACATGAAACTGCTCAAGAAATCTCTCCTCGTCACCGGGCTTGTCATCATATTCTTCTTGGTTCACCACATGCTTCACATACAGCCCTCTCTCGTCGCCCTCCTTGGGGCGGTAGCATTGCTGGTATGGGGAGGAATACATCCCGAGGACGCACTAAGGCATGTTCACTGGTCTACCCTTCTCTTTTTCGCGGCGCTGTTTGTCTTGGTGGGAGGGTTGGTTCAGGTGGGAGTCATGAACATTCTTGGAGAGTCCCTTGCCGGTTTTACAGGTGGGAATTTGTTCGTGGCTCTCGTATTCATCATATGGGTTTCGGCGATAGCCTCTACCTTCCTTGATAACATCCCCTTTACCGCCACGATGATTCCGATCATCATAGCCATGGAACCGTTGTTTTCTCTTGATAAGTTCTTCATCAATCCAATGTGGTGGGCCCTGTCAATCGGGGCATGTTTTGGCGGGAATGGATCGATTGTCGGCGCATCCGCAAATCTGGTTGCTGTGGGCATATCCGAGAAGTTCGGGTATCCGATAACTTTCCGAGGCTTCATGTTCAAGGCCTTCCCGTTCATGATTATCACTCTGATAGTTGGAACAGCGTTACTCCTCCTGACGGTGGCTGTCCAGCTTGCTCTGCCGTAGTCTTGGGCGTTAGTGGACTGATTGTACTGGTTGTTCGAATGGCCGGTGAGTTCTGATTCTAGAGCACGATGACCTTCACTCGCTTTTTCCGAAGCTCTGCTTAATATTCGCTTCACCGAAAGGAAACCCGCGAGCAACCCTCACATCGAGAATCTCAAATGAAGTGCGAAAAGAAAAAATATATGGACACGTTCGTATCAGTGTGAAGGACTTTCAGGAGAAGCTCAAGGTCACAATCGATACACTTGAGTGGGCTATAGATGGGTTTGAAAGGATAGCCCTCGCATGCAGTTTTGGAAAGGACAGCGTCACTGTCCTCAGCTTGTCGCGGGGAATAGACCCACAGATAAAGGTCTTCATGATCAAAACCGGATACGGTTTTGAGGAGACAGAGAGATTCAAGAATAAGTTGAAAAAAGAGTGGAATCTCAATCTGGAGGAAACATATCCATCAATGAGCAAAGACGGGTTGGAGAGGAAATATGGAAAGGACATCTATTCTCGCGATCCTGAACTCTGTTGCGATATTCTGAAAGTGGAGCCGACGAGAAGATATCTGAAGAATCTAGATGCGTGGATAACCGGACTGAGAAGAGATGAAACCGAGTTCCGAGCCGATCTAGAGAGAATTGAGGTGTGTAAGGGATTGCCAGCGAAGATTAATCCGATTGTCGATTGGACGAAAGAGGAAGTATGGGACTACATCAAGACGAGCGGGATTCCATACAATCCGCTCTATGACGAAGGTTATGCTAGTCTAGGATGTAGGCCGTGCACGCTTGCGGGGACATGGGGGAGATACGAGAGGGCAGGCAGATGGTTCGGAAGGAAGAAAAAGGAATGCGGAATGCACCTCATAGAGTTGACC
>JBHIFI010000017.1:0-33778 GCA_046761005.1 Thermoplasmata archaeon | reverse complement strand
TCCGTTCTGAATCACCTCAGCAAAATGCCAGGACTAATCCTTCGGGTAGCCTAATTGATGGAGGATATCCGGAAGCCTCCTAGGAATCTCTCAAACACTGGGGACAGAAACAGCCTAGGTCGTCGCAAAACCTCAAAGGAACATCGCAATTCTCGCACAACTACGGACTTCCCACTTCGCCATGCGACGAGTCGCGGCCCCCTTTCCGCCTAATCCTGAAGAAATAGATTACGAGGACTATTGAGATGATTAGAGCCAAAAGGAGGATTAGCATCACCTCCAAGAGACCAATAGGCTGTATAATTCCCAGGGCCAGTTTCACTTGCCTTTCCAAGAATTCGATGCTTCGAAGGCCGGTGCCTTGGTATTGTGTGTAGCCCTCTGGATCGACAACCACCAATGTGGGTATCGCCCCGATGTCGTACAACTCCGCGACTCCTGATGCGTCGATTGCGAAAATCCAATCTGCTCCACAATTCTCGGCGAGGCTTCGAAGATCCCCACAAGTCTCATAGCGATCGATATCCATTGATATAATCTGAAGCTGCTCTTCAGAATACTTGCCTCTCAATTCCACCAAGTGGCCCATCTCTGCTAGGCAAGGCGAGCACAATGTTGCCATGAAGTCAAGAATGACTGCTTTGCCCTCGAAATCCGAGAGCGAGAATTCGTTTCCCCCAATGTCTGTCAAGGTGAAGTCAGGGGCTTTCTTCAAAGCCTGGGGTGTGGGGACAGTTTCGAAAACCAGTAGAGAGAGGAATAAGAAGATCGAAGCCAGCTTCGCGACGCCCTCCAACCTCATGCTAACTCGTCAAAAAAACTCTCATCTGAAATATCTTTCCATTCTCCTGAACGAGACATTAATGTAGCAAGACCCATTTCACGGGTGTGTACATCGTAGAGAATAGGAGGGTACTAGATGACGAGTGAGGGATCCGATATTCAGGAGGAATTGCCTAGCGGGTTAGCCGGCGAAGAAACGTCAGCTACAGAAGAGAACAAGGAATCAAGGAAAATCCCTCTGGTTCTTATCGTTGCTGGTCTTATCATTATCGTTGGTTGCCATATAGGTCTGAGTCACTTGATTGTCAACAAAGTCGATGCTGAGCCGTTACAGTGGGAGATTGTGATTGATTTTATGGCGGTGGGGACTCTATTGGTTGCCTTGGGTTTGGCGGTGGGCGCTTTCAATCCTGAAATCGATAATCTGGTTCGGCTAGGAATGATTCTCGGCGCGGCGGTTATGATTTCGCTTCTAGTCTACCAGGCTCTCGTCCTGTTTGGCACCTTCCAGACATTGATGTGAAGTTCTAGGGCGTGTAATACTCCCAGGAGACGGTCTCCAGCTCCTCGTTGTGGAAGAAAACTGCGATCTCATACTCCCCATCCTGCCAGGGTTCAACGTATATCTTATCCCCCGTGCTAAGGTACTCATCGCGATCTATGTCCCAGAATTCCATGGATGTCGACTTCTTGCCATGTTCAAGCCCTTTCAGCCAATCCCATCCGTATCCATATCTTCTAAGGACAACCTCGAAGTGCATGAGCTTGCAACTGTTATTGCAATCCGAAACCTCGATACTCCACACTTCCGGGGATACCTGCGTGAGGTTCAGATCTACAGAAGGTAGGTTGAAGGGGCCTGTTTCCTCGGCTACAGACCAAGCAACATGCTCGAAGGTCATTCCGTAATACTCGGATTTTTCGATCGTGCCCTCCAGCGTAATCCAGTCGCCCAAACCATATGAACACAGGCTAACGTTATCGTACAGATATGCTGAGATGCCGTCTCGCCATGCGTAGAATTCTTTCCACTTCTTTCCATTGTAGGAGAACTTCAGACCCCACCTGCCGTATTCAAACAAAAAGTCGTAATCGAACCCCGCAATTCTATCGCGAACCGTAACGTTTTCACCTTCCTTGTAGGGAAAATAATCATCGGGATAACCATCACCATTTGTGTCGCGTGCTGAATCAATAAACTGGGTCATGGTCATTGGAGAGTGCTCAAAAGGGTAAGAGAAGACGAGGTAGAAGAGGGCAGACAATACTATGATTGTGACAATCGCGAGAGCGATCGTGACCTTCTTCGACCTCCCTCGCGGGACGTGATAGACATTCGATCTAGGAGTTTCATCATTGAGGTCTTGCCCACCGGGATTCATGGAATCCACTCCACTTCTCCGATGGTGTCCAATATCCTTGGTTAACATAAGCTTTTTTGTTTTCGATTCTTCACAGAGAGAACTTCATTGGATGAGAGTTCAGTCCTCATGCTAGGTTTTCGGAGCTCTCTATGACCTGAATAGGTGCTGACACCTTATCGCGCGACCTATTCCTTTGATGCCCAGGAACCTCATTGCCATCGTTGTCAGCAAATCGCTCCAGAGCACCTTATCCGCGAGACGTTTGATTTTCAAGCCCATTCGCAGCGGTCCCCAGACAATCCTCTTACAGGCCGATTCGTAGGCCTCAAGCAGGACGCCCGATGAAAGACATTCGGCAATAGATTTCGCGGCTTCGCGGGCACATATCATGGAAGTTTGTATCCCTCCTCCAGTCGTTGGGATGACGTGACCGGCCGAGTCGCCAACGATAAGAACATTCCCCCTCTGCAATCTATGAGCGGGGCCTGAGGCGGGGAGGAGCTTTCGGCGAATAGCCCCAAATCTCAATCCCATCGTTCTCAACCAGGACTTCAGAAGATCGGACGTACTTCCGTCATATTTATCCCAGACACCGAGACCAGCGTTCGCTTTTCCGACCTTCGGGAATATCCACGCGTACCCGCCAGGACTCAACTGCCCGAAGAAGAGGGCAATCTCATCCCGATAGGAACCCTCCACATATGTCGTAACCGCTCTGTAGAGCTGAGGGGGGCGGGGAAGCCCAACCGAGCTCGCGACCCTCGAAAGGGGCCCGTCCGCACCAACTATGATTCTTGCGCTTAGTGACCCTTTGGAGGTAATCACATCCTCTCCTCTCACGGATTTTGCCATGGTATCGAGAAGAAGCTCTGCACCGTTCCTTTCCGCTTGAGCCGCCAGATTTTTCTCGAACTCTTCCCTATCTATCATTATCCCTTGGAAGGGCACCACGTATCTTTTTCCCTTTGGACTATAAACTGAAATATTCTCGAATTCTCTACGCACGCACCCGCTCAGGCATTGAAACAAATCCCCCAGATCATAGCACTGGGGAAACATCTCCATAATCTCATCATCGGAAGCAAGGTACTCCCCACATCTCACTGCAGATCCGATGGACTTCTTCTTTTCGATTACGAGAACGTCCAGACCGTACTCCGCACAATACCTTGCGACTGTTAAGCCCGCAAGACCGGCTCCCACAACGATGACATCGCGCTTCGACAATCTCTCACGACATTGCAGTAGAAAACAAAAAGCTTCTCGCCTAGTGGCTGCGCTCTAGAACGAAATCGGCGAGTTCAACAAGCCTCTCTTTGAACTCCTCGATGAGGGGGACGGAGAGGCACTCTTTGGCGGTCTTCGCAAAACTCTTTGCCTCCCCCCTGGCCTGCTCGACCGCACCCGATTTCTTGAGCATCCCCAAAGCCGCTGAGACATCAGATTCCGTCTTCCTTTCCTTGAGGAGGATTCTCCTCAGTGCTTCCCTGTCATTCGAAGCACCGTTGCTGAGTGCAAATATGGGAATGAGTGTCAGACTACCTTCGCGGACATCCGTTCCGATGGGCTTCCCAAGAACATCCTCATTTCCTATGACATCGAGTATATCGTCGACAATCTGAAAGCATATTCCGAGATTGAGCCCGTAGTCAGCCAGAGCTCCTATCTGGGCCTTGGTGCCCCCACCCAGGATAGCCCCGACCTCAGCGCCAGTGCTCATTGGCAAGGCCGTCTTTCGTGTGACTATGTCAATATACTCCTCAGCTTCCAAGTCGATGTTTCTCAGGTTTCTCAGTTGCTTTATTTCGCCCTCAGCCAGGCCCACACACGCTCGTGCGGTAATACCGACGATCTTGTCTGAGAACTTCCCGCCAATTTCGAATCCCCGTGTGAAGAGGAAGTCCCCCGTGACCAGAGATGTACTCGTGCCGTACTTCTTATACGCTGCTTCCAATCCCCTCCTGAGCGTCCCTCCGTCATTTATATCATCGTGAATGAGAGTGGCATTGTGAATGAGCTCCATCGCGGATGCAATCTCTATAGCTTCAGATGGGTCCTTCCCGCCGGCCGCGTAAAAAGCGAGGAGGGTGATGGTCGGCCTGATTCTCTTCCCGCCAGATCCTACGACATAGGAGGCAATCTCCGTGAGAAGCTCCTCCTCCGATGTTAAGCTCTCAACGATTCTCTTCTCAACCCTCTCCAGCTCTTCTGAGATCCCGAAGTCAGGGGCCGAGGGCATACGTGTTTGGGATAACCTTTAGATATATAACAGTTCGTTCAGAGACTCCGACGCTGGTTGCTACCGTTACTCTTAAATCTCATTCCGATTTATTGATGCACGGTTGATTCTGTGTCAAAGCTGAGCATCTGGTTCGAGGAGCTGAGGCTTCCCTTCATGACTGCGTCCGTCCCGCCTGCTATACTCGGGGGGTTCATAGCTTGGGAGATGACGGGTCAGGTAGACGCCTTCCTTCTCACATTGACGACCATCGCAGCCTTCTTCATGCACGCGGGAACCAATGTCGTAAACGACTATTTCGACCACGTGAGCGGTTGCGATGAAATCAACGTCAGGTTCGTCAGACCTTTCGGCGGCGGAAGCAGGTTGATTCAGAAGGGGCTTCTGTCTCCGAAGGAAGTATACTATGGCGCCCTATCGTTCTTCGCGATTGCCGTCCTGATTGGGTTGTTTCTCGCATATCTTCGAGGATGGCCTCTGCTCGTCATCGGCCTCATCGGCCTCATTTGTGGATACTTTTATGTGGACCCCCATCTGAACCTGGCGGGTAGGGGTATCGGTGAATTCCTTGTCGGTTTGAATTTCGGGACATTGATAGTCCTCGGAAGCTTCTTCGTCCAAACGGGTGCGTTTGCTCTCGAACCTATTGTGGCATCCATTCCTCTTGCGATGCTCATTGCTGCAGTCCTTTGGATAAACGAATTTCAGGACAGTGAGGCGGACGGAGCAGTGGGCAAGAAGCACCTCGTTTTCAGGCTTGGAAGAAGGAGGGCGACGACAGTCTATTTCTACCTGTTGGTCCTAGCCTATGCTTCCATTTTTTGCGGGGTGATCTTCGGGTTTCTGCCCTTCGCCTCAATGATGGCATTTATCACTGCCCCTATCGCAGCCAAATCTGTTCGTGTTGCCACGCGACACTACGATGACACGCTCCCACTCGTTCCCGCCAATGCAGGTACGATTATGCTTCACTTTGTCTTCGGGATTGTCCTCGTTTTGACGTATGTGGCGGAAGCCTCCAATTTCGGTCTTTTATCAATCGTCTCTCTGATTCTCGTCCTCTTCCTCACGGTGAGTTTTGTGTCCAAGAAACCGCAGCCACCCGTTGCCCATCCGACTTGACATTCTGGAATGCGAGCCAAAAGGTAATTAATGGGTCCCGTCTATCACCCCTCGAATTCTTCGGTGAAAGAATGGTCACAGAGGAAGACGTCCTTGAGGCCCTGAAGGAATGCTACGACCCAGAAATCCCAGTGAACATAGTTGATTTGGGACTCATATATGGCATCGGGATAAGTGACGGCGAGGTGCATGTGAAGATGACGCTAACCGCTCCGGGCTGTCCCATGCATCGCATGATATCCGAGGATGTCAAGAAGAGGATAGAGCAGATCGAAGGCGTCGAGAAAGCAGAAATCGAAATTGTTTGGGAGCCTCTCTGGACCCCGGAAAGGATGTCGCCAGAGGCAAGGAAGAAGCTCGGAATGCCATAGCTTTTCAGAAGTTAGAGAATCGAAAGACATATCGATTCATTGTTCAAAGGACTAGCGGACTTTGTACTAAAGTACCATAAAGCTGTAGTCATTTCTTGCCTGGTTTCTTTTCTTCCTTCCTCTTCCGGCAACGCGGTTCGTCTCCAATGTCACCGATGCCATACTCGTTCGAATCTGTCTCTTTCCCGCAATCATGGTTCTGCTCGAGAAGGGGAATTAGTGGGTTCCTCGCAAAATTCAGAGAGTCAGGCGGGAGAGAAAATGAAAGGGAAGCCACTAAAGCACTGATTGGTAACAAGAAGCCCGACGGACGATGATTCTACACCTCGACCTCAGGATGCTTTTTCAGATACCTCTCTATGGCATCATGCAAACCGTCCGCCGCGAGGTTGCTACAGTGCATCTTGATGGGCGGAAGCCCCTCCAGGGCATCAGCAACATTCTCGCGAGTGATTTTCAGAGCTTCCTTCAGGGTCTTTCCTTTCGCTAGTTCGGTGATCATGGAGGACGTTGCGATGGCGGCGGCACAGCCCATAGTCTTCCATCCTACGTCTGTGATTACCCCATCCTTGACCTTTATGTATATATTCATGACGTCCCCGCAAACGGGGTTTCCGACTTCGCCAACGGCATCAGCATCCTCCAGCTCCCCGGCGTTCCTGGGATTCTGAAAGTGCTCTATCACCTTTTTCGAATACATATTCCGTCCCCAGAATTCATATGAGCCGATTCATATAAATCATTGATGAACTAGAATCTGACATAGGACGAGACGGGTATCACTGGTATGTGGAACTTGGAGAGCTGTCTCTCCAAACCTGCAATGAATTGAGTAGCCATCACGGTATCGCCATGACCCCAGTCTTTCGCCTTTCTTGCCAATAGAATGAGATCGGGCTTGGCGTCCTGGACCACATCCACGACGTTCATCGGAGTTATATGCTCTTGGATGTCGATCTCATCGATAATGCCTTTCTTGACGGCAGTGGGTCTCTCTCGATAGTCGGCCACAATAACGACGATGTCAGGGTTCTTGCGTAGCTGTTTTATCACCCTTCCCCCGAGTTCACCCGCTCCCACCACCAAGACCTTCATCATATCACTTCCTTGAGCAACTCAGACACACCATCACATATACAGATATTACTATTTCTGTCCTGAGTCGAGATCTAGCTCTCTCTCAGGAGGACCATCGTACTCAGCTTCCGAGGGAAGGAAGATTTCAAGTGGGGACTCTCTCGTCATCTCCTCGTACACCTGAGCGACCAATCCCGCCGCTCTGCCCAAGAGAAAGAAAGCCTTTCCAAGTCGATGGTCAAATCTCATATCGCACGCGATTGCTGCGATCGTACCATCCAGATTGATGGGGAGTTTCTTCCCCGCCTCTTGGAAATAGTATTGCAACGACCTCATGATAATCGTATGAGTGCCCGAAATTCCCAGTTCTCTTGAAAGCTCAAAGAGTCTCGTCACCCTCGGGTCATCGGTATGAAGATGATGTCCGAGCCCTGGCATCTTCTCCTTCCTCGACATCAACGCCCGCACATGCTCGAGGGCAACCTCTTCAGGTCCCTTGCCCTTCTCTTTTGCCCTTCTCGAGAGGTCGTACAGAGTCTTCATGCAAGCCTCTATTGCGCCACCGTAGTACTCGCCAACCGCCAATAGCCCGCCCGCCACAGCGGATGACAGAGGGACTCCAGAAGATGCTATCGACCTACCCGCCAAAGCCGTGGGAGTGTTCATGCCCTGATCGACACAGGCGACGAGAATGGCGTCGAGCATTCTCCTCTCGTTTTCGCCAGGAAGCTCCCACTTGAAGAGAAGAAAAATAGCGCCCGTGAAGGACACGTTTCCTATGAGCTCATCTTGCCTATATCCACGTGTCACGATCTTGTTCATCTCGACCTTGCTTATCGATGTCTTTCTCATAGAAATCCTTCCTCTTTCATGACGGACGTATGCCCAGAAGAGATTTGCACCTTTCGGTCGCGACAGGCAAGCTGTCCTTTGAGGCCCTCGAGGCTTCTTGGGCATTTCAGAGCCAATTGTCTACGCATTGTTATCTTATACGATCCCGAAGTGTGCAGCTAGGAAACTGAAGAGGACCGTTATGACAATGGCAGGAACGGAAATCAATATTCCAGTTATTGCGAGTTCTCTCTTCCTCACCATGCCAGTTCCGTAAACGAGCGTGGAGGAAGGCGTTGCAACGGGGGTTGCAAACGAGAGAACCATGGAAAAGGCCACGGGAAGGACAACGACTTTGACGTTAGCTGCTCCAAACGGCTCGAGCTCCACCGCAATACTTATGAGTATCGGAACGAGAACGGCAGCTGTCGCAGTGTTGTTCATGAAATTGCTGAGGGCCACGGCAACGAAAGATATCAGAAGAAGAAGGATCATCAGGTAGAGAGGATTGCCCAGAATCTGGAGAAAATTGGTTGCTGACATGAGTTCCGTGCCCAGCCAATCAGCCGTCCCTGATGCTATCATTGCATGTCCTAAGGAGAGTCCCGCACCTACGATTAGGAAGAGACCCCATGGTATGAGTTTTGCATCCTCCCAGTCAAGAGCATGCGTTACAAAGAGCAAGACTGAAGCCAAAGCGGCAATGATAGCTGCATCGCCGAATCCTCCTAGGTAGGGTACAGGTATGCGAAAGAAAGAAGCAGCCCTTGCACCAAATATCCAAAACAAAACCGCCCCGCCAAAGATGGTGAAAACCTTCTTCTCGTCATTTGAGATGGGGCCCAGGTCCTCTTTCTCTTCCTCCACCCAACTTATGTCAACAACATCCACACTAACGGGAAAGAACTTTAGAAGGATTGCCCAGGACATGAAGAGAAGAATCACGGAAAGCGGTAGGCCCAGGATCATCC
The DNA here is from genome assembly GCA_046761005.1 of Thermoplasmata archaeon. Classification (GTDB taxonomy): domain Archaea; phylum Thermoplasmatota; class Thermoplasmata; order RBG-16-68-12; family JAGMCJ01; genus JAGMCJ01. Next base: position 25,020 of record JBHIFI010000017.1, on the reverse strand, counting down.
AGTCCACGAAATTCCATTCGGTCTCTTTTGCAAGGATACTGGAGGCAACTGCGTTCGAGGAAGAGCCGATGATAGTTGCCATCCCGCCGATAATCGTTGATGCTGCCACAGCGAGTAGGAGAACGACAGCAACCCGGTGACCCTCTTTCTTCTCTTGGGTGATTCTGTGTGCTATACCTATAGTAACAGGTATGAGAAGAGCGGCTGTCGCTGTATTCGAAATCCACATGGAAAGAAGGGCGGCACCGAGCATTATCGCGAGCAGAAGCCATTTGAACTTCCCTCTCGACTTGGAGATGAGATAGAGGGAGAGGCGTTTGTCGATTCCGTTCTTCCTAAATGCCTCCGCGATGATGAGGCCACCCAGAATGACATAGACAACAGGATCTGCGAAAGGAGCGAAAGCCTCCTCCGCCGTGCCAAATATCCCGTAGAGCACAAGAAGCGCAGGCGCCAAAAGTGAAGTTATTGGAAGGGGAAGGGATTCGAAGGCCCACATCAGGGATATGCATAGGAAGATTCCCAAAGTATACTGAATCATCATGCCTATTCCCAGGGGAACGAATGTGAAGAAAAGGAGGACGCCGAGCGGGATGAGAAGCTTGATTGTCTTTCTCGTCCATGTTCCCAATTTGCCGAAAAACTTGAAGAAGCTCGGCTTCAAGCCAATGATATGTCTCTCAACCTCGACGAGTGCCTGGATGACCCTCTTTGCGACACCCTTTGGCTTACTAGTTTTCTTTCCCTGTCTCTCATCAGGAGAGCCCTTCATTACCGTGCCCTATTGCGCCATTCCTAAAAAAGCTATTTCACGTGATACGTTGCGAACTCTAGGAACGAGCATGAGTTTCCACATTCTCCTGCCTCCCTAGCTTAATCTTAAATATCGAGAATTGTTGATGCATGTCCGAGGAGGAGGAAGACTTGCTGAACAAAAAGATAGCTGACAATATTGTGAACAAAAGCCTTCGGATAGGGAAGAAGGATGTTGTGATAATAAGCACATATCAGCACACGATTGATTTGGCTGAGGAAATCGCGATGGAGTGCTTCAATCAGCAGGCTGATGTTCTGATGACCCTGGATACCGACCGAGTCTTCTATCATCACTTGAAGGTTCTGCCGGAATCCGACCTCAGGGAGACATCAGCGCATTGCATGGGGCTTTCCGCTTACAGCAATGTGAATATCTTTCTTGGCGGTCCCGAGGATCCTTCACCCATGAAGAGGGTTCCTCCAGGGAAGTACGCAGCACTTTTCGAAGGAGAGAAACCCCATATGGACTACATGCGAGAAAGGAAAATCAGAGTTGCCTACATTGGCACAGGAACGGTCACTGCGCAGAGAGCCGAAACATATGGATTCGACCATCAGAAATGGAGGAGGATGATGAACGCCGCGCTGGCGGTTGACCCCTCAGATATGGGAAAATTTGGGAGGAAGCTCGCAAGAATTCTCGAAAAGGGGAAGCACATGCACATTACGACGAAAGCTGGAACAGACATAAGCTTCGACCTCGGCGACAGACTTGCATTTGTTTACGATGGCATATTGACGAAGGCGGACTTCGAGAAAGGAATCAATTTCGTGGGATTGCCGACGGGAACAGTCTCTATCGCACCTATGGAGAGAAGCGTTGAAGGAAAGGCGTATTTCGATGTGCCACAGGCCTCGGTCGGAAAGCTTGTCGAGGGAATGAGGTGGACCTTCAAGGAGGCGCGGATAAAATCGTTCACAGCGAAGAGGAACGTCAAGGCACTCAAGGGCATGTGGGAAAAGGGTCATGGAGACAAGGACAGGTTGGGTGCTATCTCTTTTGGAATTAACCCGAGGATGAAGTTCGGATTCATAGACAATATCCATGTCTCGGGTGCCATCACTCTCGCGCTTGGTGACAATAGGGAACTTGGCGGTGAAAACGAGAGCGATGCTGGAGCGCAGGCCTCCATGTCCCGTGCGACAGTGGAAGTCGACGATAGGGTGATACTCAAGAACGGGAAGTATGTCATCTAACTGACGTACTTGTCGATAGTTGGCTGAAGGACAGAAGCGGGCATTGCTCCCGCCATCTGCTCAACGAGACTGCCCTTCTGAAAGATGAGCACAGTGGGAATAGCCATTATGTTGAATTTCCTCGCCGTCGCGGGGTTCTCGTCCACATTGAGCTTGCCGAAAACAACTCTGCCCCTGTAAGTCTGGGCGAGTTCCTCGATTACTGGCTCCATCATCTTGCACGGGCCGCACCAAATCGCCCAGAAGTCGACGACCACTACTGAATACTTGTTGACCGTCTCCTGGAAATTAGCATCCGTAACCACAATCGGCCCTTCCGGCATGTCCCTCTCTTCGTTCATTTGCATCCTCAACTCCTCTAGCTTTCTTTTTCTTATTGCTTCTAGCTCCTCGTCTTCCGCCAACATATCACCCTTTCATCTCTTCCTCGAATCTTCTCAGGGACTCAAGCATGGAATCGTGCCACTCTTCTATGCATCGCTCGAGCTCCTTCTTCACCTGAGAGGGCGCGATCGCGTCGTAGGTGTAGTAGTACCCACCGTTCTTTAGCTTCTCAGTCCTTCTCGTGATCAAACCAGCGGACATAAGGTTCTGAAGTGCCTTTTGAACTAGGGATCTGTCCCTTCCTATCAACCCAGCAACCTCTGAAACCCTTTGCCCTCTCGAAGATAGCAGCAACCTGTAGACCCCGAGCTCTGTCTCGCTTAGATTCAGCATATTCCTGAGCATCTCGGAACAGCTCATTGGCGGACTCCATCTTTTTGCGAGGGGCTGCATTGGGTCTTTACGGACGTAGCGACTATATAATGTTGTGCACCATTCTTGCACAACTGCTTTTCAAAACCTCACCATAGACCGATATGTTTATCTGAGCATTTCTATTCTCTTCGTGCGAGGATGGGCATGGCAAAGAAGAAGACGATAATCTTTCTCGTAGCTGTTATCCTTATCGTAGTGCTCTCTGTTGCAATATGGGAGTTCTTTCTTCGGGAAGCGTTCTCCTCGGACGAATCGACTGAGTACTCGATTTCGATTAGCTACTACGGGACGGAAAGAAGGAAGATAAGAATGTCCGAGCTGCAGGGCCTGCCCGAAGTCTCGTACGAGGATGTGCTCGGATCAGGAGCTATCGATAACGGTCCGCTTGTAAGAGATGTCATCCTGTTGAGGGTGAATCCCTCGGAACTGTCCAATGATACGATGATTCTGATTCGCAGTTCCCTAACATTGCAGGAGAGGACTCTCAATTGGGAGGAACTTCGAAACGAATCCAAGTCGTACATCTTCGATTTTACCAAGCGAGGGACGGTCAAGTTCACCTCTCCCGATACGCCCAAGAACCAAAGAGTTAAGGATGTTACTTACATTGAAGTGGGAGTCTAGATGGACGAGGAAAGCATCGCTAGCCAGAACTTTTGGAAAAGAATCTTCGACCTCAAGAATATCAGATTTTTCGCTCTCACTTGTATCATCGTATTGCAGGTATCCCTTCTCCTCGTTCTCGCAAAAATGTACCTCAGGGTACCGCTACACATTCCTGGTCATAGTGCTGTCTACATACTTCCCATGTTGATTCTCGGGAAGCTCGGAGCACGTTGGAAGTACTCCGGCACGTGCATCGGATTCACTTCCGGGCTCCTTGCGACCGGATTCGGAATCATGGGCGGGCCGCTTCTCGCATTCCCGCGTCTTCTCGTCATGGGGGTGATGACAGATGTTGTTCTGGCAAAGGCGAATCACCCAAGTCCACTTCCGTTCCTCATTTGTGGGTCGCTCGCGAATATGACCAAGGTCCTGGTCGGATGGATAGTGGCTTCAGTAGTTGGAATCCCCGCCCTCTTCATTCAGGCTGGAATGACATTCTCGGTCACGACTCACATCTTCTTCGGAGCCTTGGGCGGGTTGGCAGCTTTCGGTATCGCAAGAGGCATCGCGAGGGCAAGGGATCGGTTTGCATCGAAGCGGTAGCAACTGTTTTCTAAGTGGCCGCTCATACACTCGAAAGTGACATACGAGTTCGTCGAGAACACAAGTCGAATCGAGGAGGCTTCAGCAAAGGGGGAGAGGTTCATAGTGGTCTTCTCTGTCGAGGATTCGAATAAGGCTCGAAGATTGAGTGAGTTCGCTGACAAGCTCGACCTCCTCGCTCCTCTGGCGGGAAAGAGCTGCTTTGTAAAGCCAAATATGGTTTCCTCTGAGGGTTACCCGACTACGACGGACTCGGAGATTCTCAAGCTGATTCTTTTCAGACTGAAGGGAATTTGCACAGAAATCGCGGTTGGCGATTCACCCGCCCAGGGCAATATAGACATGCACAAGTCCCCGGTTGCGCAGGTCTCCAAAGAGCTCGGAATCGAGTTCCTTGATCTCAGGGATACGAAGACAAAGCTCATGGGAAAGATTCCCATCCATGACTATCCCCTTGAGTTTGACACAATCGTCTCGCTGCCGACCCTCAAAGAGCACTTCGCGTGCGGCATCACATTTACGTTGAAGAACAACTTCGGTTTCACTGGAAGAAACATAAGGATGAGGCTTCACATGATGCCAAAGGAGCTGGATAGGGTTATCGCCCAACTGAACGCGAAATATCATGTCACTCTGGTGATAGGGGATGCGTGCAGAACCTTGAGGCGGGCACAGGAGAAGCGTTGGGGTGGGGTTGAGGACAGTTTGGGCCTTTTCTTTCTAAGCAATGCACCTCTTGAGCTTGACCTCCTCGCATGGAAGCTCTTCCCTGGACGCAAGGTAGGGCATCTTGAATTCGCAAGGGAGATGTACGGAGAAAAGGATACGCTAGTCTGGATGGAGGAAGGCATCAGGGACGTTTTCGCCTAGTTGGCGGATGTGGTCTGGTCGCTTCCTTTTCGAAGACTCTGAAGTAGAAGACTAAGGAAAAGATTGCACCAGGGAGGAGGTAAAACCAGGCGAGAGAGAGGTACGCGCCATACTGGAACATCACGTTGAAGTAAGTGACCAGGATGATTATCCCGCTGAGGGAGTAGAAGAAGCCCGCCGTACCCGCCTCTGGATTTGATTTCCTCTTGATTGAGTAACCGAAATAAGAGGCTCCCATCCCTATCAAGCTAATTCCCAACAGTCCTGGGCTGAGGAGGTAGGCGAAGATCAGGAGCTCATCAGAAACATGCCAGATCAGGGGGAAGGAAGCCGCCGCAAATAGGGTGGCTGCAAAGATTCCTGGACCTCTTGTGAACGGTGGCCTGGGACCAAGGAAGGCCAGGGCGTTCGCAACGAGCCCTATGAGAAACAGGGCGAGAATGTCAGCGGAAAGCCATATCGCTCTGAAAGTGTTCCAAGGTCTCTCATATCCTCTGGCTATTCCGAGAGCGCAAGCAACCGCTATGATCGCCGACCCGAGAACACCTGCTGATGTGAAAAACATCCAGTATGAGCTCTCGTTTCTCTTTCGCGTTCTTCCGCTCACGATGTATCACTCCACCCGCCGAGGTTCTCATCAAATTCGAGAATCTCCCCCATGATTTAGTTTTCGGAATGATTATCACGGAACATCCCCCACGCAGAAAGCAAGAGAGAGTGGAGACCGTTGCGATTCTCAATGAACAACGAGAGCACAGAACAGAATGAACGATTCCACTATCCAGATATTGCGAAGTAGGTTGCTGTCAAGAAGAACGTCCAGAGTTTTCCAATATCAGTCCTAGGATTCCGAGCACGAGTCCAGTAATTCCGTGTTCTTCCTTGCGAATAATCGCAACTACGCCGAGGGGGATGGCAACGATTCCAAAAACGATTCCAACAATGGGAGGCATCCAGACCGAAATTCCTGAGCCTAGAAGAATGCTCTCATGGTCCACATCGTCAGATCAGGCTATCGCCAAAAGGTCGTATACAATTTGGCAGAGTGTATTCGAAAAGGCGAGATAACGAGGCTCATCCGATACTTGGATGTTGAGGACTCAGGGGCTTTGAGACAGCCCCACATAGTCGGTCACATAAGAGAATGAGGTACCCACCGCCACCCTCGGGTGAACGGCTGGGATTCGTGGCGAGCGCGCGGTGCCATGGAATAGGATAACCTCCTTCAGTGATATCCGAATCAGCTCGAGCAGACGGTTGAAATCATTCCTAGATTAATTTCAGTTCAGGCGGGCGCGATTTCAGTCGAGGTTTATCCTTGCCAAGCATGATTTCATACTTGTCCATCAAGTCTCTGCCTATTGCTGCGTCATATCTCAGTTCCTCCACAACACCGAAAACCTCTGAGATTGGCAGTTTGCATCCATCCATCTCAATGTCAATCCTCGACTCTCCAACAAGTTCAGCCTTCTTCTCCTTGACGGCGAGGCTGAGTTCTTTGGGCTTGTCATACCTATCGAAACCCAGTTCCTCGGCCACCTTCTCACTAATTACCGAGGTAGAGGCTCCAGAGTCGAATAGAGCTGTAAGTTCTTTACAACGACTCTTCTTTTCGTAGGAGCAGAGCTTGATTCTCCCTTCGACCTCCATACAAATAACTATGGAACCCTTCGCTAATAAGCCTTTTCCGAGCCACATGTGCTTTTCAGCCCACTCATCTATCCGGGTGAATCATTCATGTGCACAACAGAAGAGGAAACGTGACCCTTACATCCGGACATGACCACAACGGTTTCCCCCCAGAAACTTGGCATAGAGAACCCGACGAATCTCGAAAAACTGACCGAGTGGATCATGGACCATCTAGGAATGGGAAAGCCCTGCAACGGACTCCTCCTCATCACGAACCAGGACCCGATAATCCTCGTGATTCCAATCTTCCTCGAAGACAGACAACTAGGGGAACAGTGTTCCCCCAGCCGCTAGTCCGAACTCGAATATCGGACCGACGAGGATGGCAGCGATGATTATACCGACAAGGGAAATCATTACTGACGCGAAGACTGGACCAGGGACAAGAAGGCGCTCTTCCCCCTTCGTATCAAGTACATACATCGCTTTTATCACTTGGAAGTAATAGTAGACGGAGATTGCGCTGTTGAGAACGCCAGCGACCGCTAGCCATACGAACCAGTCTCCCGCGAAGACAGCGGACGAGAAGAGAACGAACTTGCTGAAGAAGCCGGCGAGAGGCGGAACGCCCGCCAAAGATAGCAGAATGAGTGTAAGTGAGAGCGATAGAAAGGGCGAACGCCTCCATAACCCCCTGTAATCGGAGATTTTCTCGCCCAACCCCAGCTGGCTCGCCGCGGCGATGATGATGAATGCGCCTCCGGCCATGAGCGAATGTGTGAGGACATGGTAAAGGCTGCCCGACATGGCATACTGAGCGATATTCGCATTCCCCGCCACCGAACCCAAAGAGGCAACGGCAATTCCTATGAGGATGTATCCCGCTTGAGCGATGCTTGAGTACGCTAGCATTCTCTTGATGTTCCTCTGGGAAATCGCGAGAACGTTTCCTACAACCATGGTTACTATCGCCAGAACGCCTATGAGCAATGCCCAGTCCATGCGTACAAGAAGGAGCATGACAAGGAATACCTTCATGTATGCCGCGAAGCCGGCCTTCTTGGAGCCTGCTGCGATGAGAGCGGTGATTGTCGAGGGGCTTCCCTCATACACATCTGGCGCCCACATGTGAAATGGGAACATCGTAATCTTGAACCCGAATCCTGCCAAGAGGAGAATAACGGAAAGGAGAATGACTGGATGGAAGGTCGCGAGTCCCTCGTCGAGAACAGCTTTCAGTGCCGACAAGTCCGTCGTTGCACCGGAGGTCATCCCGCTCACACCGTAGACGAGGGATATGCCGAAGAGTATGATGGCGGATGAGACCGCACCCATGAGGAAGAACTTGAGTGCTGCTTCGGTGGACCTAGCATCCTTCTTAGCGAACGCCACGAGACCGTACATGGAGATGCTTGCGAACTCAAAGGCTAGATAGAGGATTATGAGGTCGGTCGCGCACGCTATGAGCATCATCCCTGACAGCGATAGAAGGGTGAGCGCGTAGAACTCCGGGTGATTTCTTTGACCCGCTATCGTCGTGATGGATGCAGAAACGACCATGAGACCGACCGTGCTAAAAACGAGGAAGAAGAACATGGATAGCTTGTCGACCTTCAGGTGGAAATTCTCGATTAGCGGGGATTCAACGTTCCAAATGTCCAGACCAGCGAGCTTGATGAAGGAAAGGCCCATCATGTCCAGAGTGAGAAGAAGGGAGATGATGAGGAATGCAAGAGACAGGTAGCCGAGTACTGCGACTCTTTCCCTCACAACGAAACCGAGGGCGAGATTGAGGAATGCGCCGAGGATGAGAATGATTATCGGTAGGAGGAGAAGATAGGGCTCCGTCATTATGGCAGACCTCCTAGACCTAAGGCGCTGACCCAGTTGGCTATCGGATCGAAGAGGATGAATGGTAGTATTCCGAGAAGAGCGATGAAGACCACAAGAACTGATAGGGAGACGATCTCGAAGGAGTGGAGGTCCTTCATCTCTCCCATATCCTCCTTCTCTGGGCCGAACATGGCTCTCTGCATAGCATACAGGTAGTAACCGGCGGTTATGATCACGGAGACCGCGGGAATGAGAACCCAGAGTCCAAAGCTCTGATAGACGCCGAGGAAGACGGAGAACTCGGCTACGAAGCCTACAAGACCCGGGAGGCCAAGGGACGCCATGAAGGCGACCATCATGAACCCAGCGGTGTTAGGGATTCTCTTGGCCGCTCCCCTCAATCTGGATATCAAGCGGGTTCCCACATTGTGCCCTAAAGCCCCAGCAATCATGAACAGTGCTGCCGATATCAGACCATGAGCGAAGAGCTGGAAGATGGCCCCTGTCATCGCCAGATTTGAGCCTTTGAGGACGGCAGCCGCAATCCCCAGCATGACGAAACCCATGTGGCTCACACTTGAGAAAGCCACCAACCTCTTGAGGTCGTCCTGAGCCAAACAGACGAAGGCTCCGTAGATTATGCTCACTACTCCTATCACGGCAACGAGCATGTAAAGGCTCTCCACGACGCCTGGAAGCATCTGCACGTTGAACCTTATCAGGCCGTAACCGCCCATCTTCAGGAGGACTCCTGCGAGCAGAACCGATCCAGCAGTCGGAGCTTCCACATGCGCATCAGGTAGCCAGGTGTGCAGCGGAACCATGGGAAGTTTCGTTCCAAATCCAAGCAGGAGAGCGAAGAAGAGGAGATTCGTGTAGAGTCCGAGAGGCACGGGAGGATTGTCGATCATGTCTATCATGCTAAACGACCTTGGCTCGGACATCCAATAGAAGACGAGAATTCCCAGAAGGACGAGAAGGCTGGCTGCCTGGGTGTAGAGGAAGAACTTGATGGAGGCGTATCTCCTATTCGGCCCGCCCCATATGGCTATCAGGAAGTACATCGGAAGCAGGCCGCCCTCCCAGAAGATGAAGAAGAGGAAGAGGTCCAGCGACGCGAAGACTCCCACTATCGTTCCTTCCATGAAAAGAAGGACGGCGAAGAACTCCCTCGTCCTGTGCTTCTCGCCCCAAGAGAATATCATTCCCAGCGTTGTGAGAAGAGAGGTGAGGAAAACGAGCGGGCCTGAGAGCTGGTCGACGCCGAACTCGAATGATATTCCTGCCTGAGGGATCCAATCCGCCTTCTCATATGCGAGAAACTCCTGCCCACCTGCGGGAACTGAGGTGAGTTCAACGATATGGGGTGCGACTATCCCAATCACGAGAACGCTGGAAAGAGCCAAGGGCAAGAAGGAAATGAGAATTGCGAACAACTTTGTCCCCTTCTCTCTCGCAGGGAAGAGATAGATCAAGAGCGATCCTAGGAGGGAGATTATGAGTATGGACGATAACAATGGGAATTCTATGGGCATCTACGGACCCCCTAGTAGTACGTTTAGAACAACGGCCTCTGGCTTTATCACCCCAATGACGGGTGTTGGGTAGAGCCCTAGAAGGATTATCATGAAGACCAACACAGCAAGAGGGAGAACCTCATGGTCAGGAATATCGGACACGCCCGCCAACGATTCCTTCAGCTTGCCAAGGATGACCTTGTGGAGCGTCCAAAGATAGTATGCGGCTGTCACGACGACTCCAAGAAGAGGGATTATCAACAACTTGCCCAGCTCGATTGTACTGAAGAGCTTGTACGCTCCAAGGAATACGAGAAACTCGCTCACGAAGCCGTTCAGACCGGGGAGCCCCATGGAAGCGAAGAAGCCCACAATGAGGAAGAAGGAGAACTTGGGCATCACCGAGGAAAGACCGCTCAGGCGGGGGATGTCCCTCGTGCCCGTTGCGTGCTTGACAGAGCCAGCGAGCATGAAGAGGACTGCAGTAATGAGACCATGATTGAACATCTGGAATATGCCTCCTGTAATGCCGACAACCGTCATGGTCGATGCACCCAGAAGAACGAATCCCATGTGGCTTATGCTCGAGTAGGCAACGAGCCTCTTGAGGTCCGTCTGAGCCAAGCAAACGAAGGCGGCGTATACCAAGCTCACGATTCCAAAGATGGCGAGAAGCCACCAGAGCTCATGAGAAGCTGCGGGAAGAACGCCGAGAGATATCCTGAATATGCCGTAACCACCCATCTTCAACAGGAGGCCCGCCAGAATCACTGAGCCCGCCGTTGGAGCTTCCACATGCGCGTCCGGAAGCCAAGTATGGAAGGGAACCATGGGCATCTTCACGCCGAAGCCGAATAGGAATGCGATGAAGAGGGGAACCTGGAAACTCAGCCCAAGGAAGGCAGGATCAAGCCGAGCGGCTTCGAGGAGAGCTACAAGGTCGAATGTCCTGCTCGCCGTGCCAGTGATAGCATCAGAATTGAGGTATAGGGCGAATATTCCAAGAAGCATCACAACGCTACCCACGTGAGTGTAAATCAGAAACTTCATCGACGCATAGTGCCTGTTTGGACCTCCCCATATTGCTATGAAGAAGTACATGGGGATGAGGACCAGCTCCCAGAAGATGAAGAAAACGAAGAGGTCCAGCGAAACAAAGACACCAGTTATGGCGAGGCCTATGAGGAGAAGAAGACCGAAAAACTGGTGGGGGCGCTCCTCCTTCTTCCATGAGAAAACAAGACCCATCAAAACAAGAAGCTGAGTGAGGAAAACGAGGGGCGCGGAGAGACCGTCGACACCCACGATGTAGTTGAGACCGAAGCTCTCGGCCCATGGGTATTTCTCGTAGGCTATGAATCTTCCAGTCGGATCCGAATCTAGAACGAGGAAGCTGTCAGGGAGGAACGCGAGAAGAAGGATGATGGAGAGTGCGAGGGCGATGACAGCAAAGACTAGAGCCACCCACTTCGCGTAACGCTTCCCGCTAACGATGGTGAGCAATGACGCGATGAAGGTAATGAGGATCAGCAAGCTGAGGATTGGAAACTGCACGCTAGGAACCTCCCGCGAAGATGTAGATCAGCACTATGACGGCTGCAACGAATATTCCCATGACCATTGCCGCAAGATAGACCTGAATCTGACCCTTCTGCCTCGCCCTCGCCTTGTTGCTTGAGCCAGTAATCGCATCGGCGATGCCGTCTACGAGCCCGTCTACGCCCCTTCTGTCGAAATCATCCGTCCCCTTACTCATGAGAAGACCGAGCTTGGCGGAGCCATTCACAAAGCCATCGATAATGTAACGGTCGAACCAGTCGGAGGCTTTCGCAATTCCAGTACCGACATGAAGGCCGAAGCCACGATACGCCGCATCGAGGTAGTATCTATGGACCAGGAGCTTCTGTAGCGATCTCCCAGCTCCCGATGAGACGAATACGTCCGAGGGAATTCTCTGCTTGTAGTAGACGAGATAGGCGAGGAATATGCCCGCTATTGCAACGAGGAGAGTGATGTATGTCAAGGGGCTGGCGAACACGCCAACGAGCAGCTCGAGGGCGCCCTCCTCGATGAATCCGCCGTATGAGATGAGATGACCGAATCCGCCCATGAGGAAGGGAAGAAGGCCTGAACACAATGCGAAGATCGCCAGAACGATGAGCGGATATGTCATAACCCGCGGGGCTTCGTGAGGCTCGATGTCCGATCGGGTTTTGCCCGCGAACGTGAGGAACCACATACGGAAGATGTAGAAGGCCGTTAGGAAGGCAGTCACCACTCCGAGCACCCAAATCAGCGTGAAAAATGCTCCATGTTCGCCCGCAGCAAACACTTCATGCAAGATGGCATCCTTGCTCCAGAAACCGCTGAACGGAGGGATTCCGGCTATCGCTATCGCCCCGAAGAGCATGGTCATCGAGGTTATCTTCATCTTCGAATGGAGCCCGCCCATCAGTCGCATGTCATTGCTCCCGACCGCGTGAATCACACAGCCAGATGCGAGGAACAGAAGCGCCTTGAAGAACGCGTGATTCATCAGATGGAAGAGGGAAGCAGTGTAGCCGTGAGAGGCATGGTATGGCTCGAACAGTAGAGCTGCAGCTCCCAATCCTAAGACCATATAGCCGATCTGGCTGATTGTCGAGTAGGCGAGGACCCTCTTTATATCGAATGCCGCAAGCGCCATTGTTGACGCGAAAATGGCGGTGAATCCTCCGATGGTAAGAACGGTGATTGAGGCCACATCCGAAGCGGCAACGAGCGGGAAGCTCCTCGCAACGAGGTAGACTCCAGCCTTGACCATCGTGGCGGCATGAATGAGAGCGCTTACCGTCGTCGGACCTTCCATTGCGTCCGGCAGCCAAATGTGCAGGGGGAACTGCGCGCTCTTTCCCACCGCTCCGCCAAAGAGAAGGAGCGGAACGACGTGTATGAGACCAGCGGGAAGTCCCATTTCCTGAATATCAAGGATGTTGAATGTTCCGAGAGAGATGAATATGACGATTATTCCTATGAGGAACAATAGGTCTCCGACCCTCGTGACAAGAAAAGCCTTCTTGGCCGCGCTTGCAGCCTCTGGTTTGTGGTACCAAAACCCAATGAGGAGATAGGAACAGAGACCCATCGTCTCCCAGAAGATTAGGAATTGAAGGAAGTTGTTGGCGCTGACGGTTCCGAGCATACCTGCAGTGAAGAGTGAGATCTCGGCGTAGTACCTCACCTTTGATTCGTCCTCCGCCATATATCCTACGGAATAGATGGCGATTATGAGACATAGGAAGGAGACAAGAAGAAGCATGAAAGAGGAGAGGTTGTCTATGAGCAGACCGAACTGGATTGGCTCAATCCAGTCATACAATATCACCTCTTCAGAAACACCAACGTCTATCGCACCAGCACTGAGGACCTGAATGAAAAGGATTAGAGAAACGATGAAAGAGACACCTACCGCTCCAATTATGATCGCGGCGCCGCCTTCCCATGTGTACTTGCCGAAGAGGATAGTGAGCACGAAGGCGATGAGAGGAGCCGCAACTATGATTATGGCGTAGGCATACTCGTGCATCTCGTCACCTCAACGCTGTGGCCTCTTCGAGATCTATCGATTTTCGAGCTCGGAAATAGACGATGTATATCCCAAGGCCGATGCATACTTCGCCAGCTGCAACGGCGATGGCGAGCACAGCGAAGACCTGACCCGCAGGATCACCTCTTATCGGATTGACGGCGTAGGAGGAGAATGCCACCAGATTCATTATCGCAGCATTGAGTATGATCTCAACGGACATCAGGACGATGATCGCATTCTTCCGTCGCAGGATGCCATATATACCGATGCCGAAGAGAATGCCCGCCAATGCCAGTTCGTACTCCAGCGGAATCAATCTCTCTCCTCCATTGCAAGAAATGTACCAGCGATTATGGCGGCAGCCAGAAGAAGGCCTAGAACGACAAGCGCGAACCCGAAGTCCTCAAACGCATACTTTGCCACTTCGACGGTCGGAACCTGAGTGCTCTCTTCCTTTCCTTCCTCCTTCATCACCTCCGTCCAGGAAACTGACACAACTAGGACTATCAGAACTATCGTGAGTAGAAAAGCGGGGACGAGGGCGAGGAAGACCTTTCTCACTGCTCCTCACCCCTTCGAGTGAGCATTATTCCGAACATGAAGAGGACGGGAACCGCGCCCGCGTAAACGAGTATCTGAATGAGTGCGACAAACTCTGACCTCAGGAGGATGTATATCCCTCCCATGGTGATGAGCGTGACAGCGAGCCAGAACGCGCTGTGAACAAGTCTTCTGGAGAGGACGACCATGAGGCTGGCTAGGACCTCTATCACGGAAAGGCCCAGAAACCAGATGAGGTCCCAAGCCACCAGTTAGGCCACCTCCATCCACAGGGAGTCCGAGGGGCAAACCTCCACGCAGGTCTTGCAGCCCACGCAAACCGAATAGTCGAACTTGGGAATAGGGATGGGCTTCTCCTTCCTCATCTTTGGGCCAGGAACCATCTCTATGCATCTTGTGGGACAGTTCCTCTCGCAGCGCTTGCATCCGATGCATGTCTCCACATCGAGGTGCGGGTTCTCCTCTATCTTGTTGACAACGGGCACCCTCTCGCCTTCCACCCCCTTTCGAATGCTCTCCGCTGAGAGGATTAGCTCCTCCCGCGTAGGCTCGGCGAGCTCGCATATCGTCGTGTACTCCCACGCGCTTGTCGGGCAGTATTCACCGCAGTTGCCGCAGTAGAGGCACCTTCCTATATCCACACCTGGTCTCGTAATATGGCCTTTCTTCTCGTCCTGAATAGATCTCATGGACTTGGTCTTCTCGACCTCTATCTTTTCCATCGAAATGCACTCGTTCGGACACACCCTAGAGCAGAGCGAGCAGCCGATGCACCTTCCCCAGTCAATGGAATGGTTTCCCCTGAAGTTCTCCCTGAGGACCTCTCTCTCCTCCTCTTTCTCGTATGGATACAGAATCGTTTCAGGCTTGAGCAGTGACTTGAAGGTCTGCTTTATCACGACGAACATGGGCTTGAGGAAATACCCCATCAATCCTGACCTCTTGATTTCCCTCATCAGAACCAACCCAAGCCGACATGCGACAATATCTTCAGAGCCACGGCGATGAATATGCTCGCAAAAGAAAGCGGAACGAGCTCGTACCAACCTATCTTGAGTATCTGATCTATTCTCACCCTCGGGAGAGCCCAGGTTATCCAGACGAAGAACGCAAACAGCAAGTAGGTTTTTAGTAGGAACCAGATTTCTTGTGGAAGGACAGGTCCGGACCATCCGCCGAAGAAGAGGAGGACCGTGAGCGCAGCGGCCGCCCAGCCCTTTATCCACTTGGACATGAAGATGAGACCGAATCTTATGCCGCTAATCTCAGTGAGCCAACCCTCGACGAGCTCGGACTCCGCCTCGGGTATGTCAAAGGGGAGCCTCTCCAGCTCCGCCAGGATCGCCACCATGAAGACGATGAATCCAATGAACTGGGGTATGAAGTACCAGTTCTCGATGCCCAGAATTGATGTCTTCTGTTGGGCGGAAACCAGCTCTATTGGATTGAGCGTACCAGCGAGTATTGCCACACCAACGACACAGAGGATTAGGGGGACCTCGTATGCGAGCATCTGGGCGGCACCTCTCATACCGCCAATCAGCGTGTACTTGTTATTGCTCGCCCAGCCCGCTATGAGAACTGCTAGTGGTGCCAGGGCGAACATCGCCACAATGAATATCAGGCCGAGCTCCAAATTCGCAAGCACGAATGTGGTGCTCAGCGGGATAGCTGCGTAGGCCATTATGGAAGATATGAAAACGATCGCGGGGGCAGCGTGGAACATCGCACTGTCCCCGCTTCGAGGCGTTATGTTCTCCTTCTGGAAGAGCTTTATTCCGTCTGCAATGTTCTGGAGGAAGCCGGTCCCCTTCTGTTTCTTCTTCCAAGGAACGGGAATCATCACGCCCCTTCTGTCCTGCAGTCTTCCATAGAGCTTCCTCTCCATCCAGAGGACAATGAGAAGATTGATGACTGCGAATACGAGCATTATGATAGTGGCGATGAGAAGTCCCCAGAACTCGACGACCGCATCGCTTCTGAACCAGTTTGCGAGGTCGCGAAAAATGGGTATGTAGTTCCCCAGCGTGTCCGCGATCCAAGCGAGAATTCCACTCACCCAAGCGGATATCGTTCGACTCCATCCTCCGAGGTCGATTAGACCGCTCATTTATCCGTCTCCCCGATACAAACATCGATGCTTCCCATTATCGCCAGGACATCGGCTACGTTCACCCCGCTCAGCAGCTTCGGAATCGCTGTCATCGTGCAAAAAATAGGGCTTCTTATCTTCAGGCGGTAGGGCGACTCACCGCCATTACCGACGACATAGAAGAGCGCCTCTCCCCGCGCATCCTCTGTTCTCCTGAACGCCTCGCCCTTGGGCCGAATTGGCGGCTTCACTCTGACGGGGCCATCGGGCATCTTCTTCAATGCCTGCCTGATTATCCTGCAGCTCTCGAACATCTCCCCCATACGAACATGGTAGCGAGCGAGGCTGTCGCCCTCCCTCTGAACCTGAACCTCCCAGTCAAGCTGATCGTACACCTCATATGGGTCATGGTCGCGGATATCGATCCTGCAGTTGCTTCCCCTGATGTTCGGTCCCGTGACGCCGTACTCCATGGCGTCCTCTTTCGAGAGGTAGCCGACTCCCTGCATTCTCTGCAGGAAGGCGGAACTCTCGTGGAAGAGCTTGTCGTAGTCCTCCAGTTTCCTCTCGAATCTATCTATTGTCTTGACACACCTGTCCTCGAAGTTTCGCGGGATATCGCTACTCACTCCCCCTATCCTCGGATAGTTCTGATTCATCCTCGCTCCCGTTTGAAGCTGCAGAAGGTCGAGAAAGTACTCCCTCTCCCTCAGGCAGTAGAGGAGAGCGGTTATGAGACCCACGTCCGGACCAAGGGCCATGAGCCACGTGAGGTGGGAAGCGAGCCTTTGCAGTTCCAGTGCTATGACTCTGAGGTACTTCGCCCGCTCGGGAATCTCAAGTCCCATCATCTCCTCGACAGCGAGGCAGTAGGCATGACTCCAGCACAGAGATGAGACGTAGCACAGCCTATCGGCTAGGGTTATAATCTGAATGTAATTCCTCTTCTCGCTGAGCTTCTCTATCCCCCTGTGCAAGTAACCCAACCGAGGTTCCGCATCTACGACGGTCTCACCATCAACGAGTATCCTGAGATTCCACAGTCCGTGAGTCATAGGATGCTGCGGTCCCATGTTGATCCAGAGCCTTGTCATTCTTCAGCCTCTTCCTTGAAGTCCTTTCTAAGAGGATAGAAGGTAACGTCCTCTGGAAGCAGAATTCTCTTCAGTTTGGGATGGCCATCGAAGACTATTCCCATCATGTCGTACGCTTCCCTCTCGTGATAATTGGCTCCCTGCCAGACTGGGGTAACAGAGTCCACCTTCGGGTCCTCTCTCGGTATCTTCGTGTGTATTTCGGCGACGAGCTTTGAGCTATAGGAGGTGATATGATAGACGCACTCGAAATGATCCCTCCAATCCAGGGCGGAGATGAGAGAGATATGCTCGAATCCGAGCTCCTTCTTGAGATGAGCGCAGACCTCTCGCAGTCTATCCCTATCAACGGAAAACCTTACCACCCGGCTTCTGGGAACGGAGAAATCAGAAACGCCTCCGGGAAATTCCCGCTTGAGTTGCTCGGTCACCTCCTCTTCATTCATGGCTCTTCACCGACTTCCGAAGCGCGTGGCTAAGATAATTCTGGGTTGGGATTCTCCCAAAATGGAAGACACTTCCCAAAGGTCGAAAGGCATATAGGATATCCGTATTTAAGAACCATGGAAACTGTTTTTCAGCAGGAAAAATTCCCGTCTCGATTTCGCAACTATTGTTCGAAAATCGTCTCTCATTTTTCTTTCGTCTGCTTGTGGCCGGTGAGGTGTAGAAACCCTTTTATTGAGATTTGGCTTATCTCGGACAGATGGTTCCCGAAGACTATCTGGTAGTCGCCCTTTTTGGGATAATCGTGATAGTCCTCCCGCCGATAATCTATCTTCTGAACCGATGGTTTCGTCCGACGAGAACGCTTCCGCACACCGAGGATACGTACGAGTGCGGGGAGGAGCCTATCGGAGCGGCACAGGTTCGATTCAATTTTCAGTACTACCTCTTTGCGATAGTCTTCGTAGCCTTCGACATCATCGCCGTCATCCTCCTCCTGTGGGCGCTTAACCTGGCGGATTACTTCTCGCTCTGGTCCGGTGCTTTTGTTCTCACATTCGCTCTGCTTCTCGGAGGAGCCACCTTCTACGCACTGATGAAACAGGAAAGGGTAAGCATATGACAGAAGGGGGTCCGATTGTCTGGGGCTGGAAATCTTCCGATTTTCTTGAGTGGATTTCGGGTGCGTTGACAAAAGTGGCGGAGAAGACGAGGGTGAAGAAGGTTGTCAATGTGTTGACAGAGAGGCTCTTCAATTGGGGGAGGAGGAACAGCCCGTGGCCCCTGCACTGGGGAATAATGTGCTGCTCCATCGAGATGGCGGCTGCATCCGGACCTAGGTTCGATGCCGAGCGGTTCGGAATAATCTATCGTTCCACTCCCAGGCAAGTGGACATCCTCCTCATTAACGGGCCTATCAGTCAGAAGCTCGTTCCGAGCATAAAGAAGCTGTACGATCAGATGCCCGCCCCGAAGTGGGTAGTCGCTATGGGCGAATGCGCCATTTCTGGCGGGCCCTTTTGGGATTCCTACAACATCGTCCAGGGGGTCGACAAGATCGTACCAGTGGACATATACATCCCTGGATGTCCCGTGAGACCGGAGGGAATGATCGACGGCTTCCTTAAGCTTAAGGAGCTCGTGGAGAAGGATAGAAAAGATGTGTTCCTGCAACCGAAGCGAAGATCGGACATCCGTCTGAAGGAAGTTGTCTGATTTCCCAAACCGCAAAGGATTTCTACGATTACAATCTCTGGGTTCCCGTAAGACACTCTGAGAGAATGAATGTAGTCAAGGAGTCCTATCCGTGCTTAGGAGGAAGTACAACATTCGCGCGGCTGCCGTCGTGGGCTCAACCGCCAAGGGGAAGGACTTGGAGCACTCTCACCTGGAAATCGCAATCATTGCTGGCGGGAGGAAGCCCGCTGACGTCCATATCATCTATAAGGACATCGCCGTATCTGCAGAGTTCCACACGGATGAAGAAGTTCGTCAAGACCTTACGGTTCCTCAATGCCATTTCGTTCCCATCGCAAATGAGTACTCGATGGCGCACGTTTTGCACGACCCCGAGAAATCTGTACGAGGACTACAAGATGATCATAGCCCAAGCCTCGGACAAGTTCTGGCGGGAGGTGCCGGGACACGCGCTTGTGATCGCTTTTGAGCAGCTTTCCAAGGTGAGAAACATGAGTATGCTCGCGGACGAAGCAAAGCTGAGGATGTCCTGCATATGGTTTGCTGAGACCCTCGCCATGTATGTTGCGGCCGTGAACAGGAAGGTTTACACTACTGCCTGGGATATCTATGAGTCACACAAGTCTTTCCCGGATTTGCCCTCTGGATACACTGAGGTGTTCTCGCGGCTCTGTGGTCTTGTACCGTCCGAGGCCAGGGAATTGTACCCTTTCGCGGAGCAACTCTGGGAGAGCGTGCAGAATCACGCGAAGGACAGGGACATCAGAATGACCGTCTACGATAGGCCGGAGGATTCAATTGCAGATTGTTGATTTTCCTTGGAAGTCCATCTTCAAATATGTGGAGTGTCTTTCAGTCAAGCCCAACGAGGGATTGAGATGCCCGTAAGAAAAGAAGTGGAGATCAAGGATTTGAGGCCCGGAATGAGGAATGTTATGGTTGAGGCCAGAGTGATGAAACTGAGCGGGATTCAGAAAACGAAGAAGGGGATGATGTGCGTGGCCTTCCTCAAGCAGGGGAAGTTCCGTGCCCGCCTAAGGCTCGAATCCGATATGATAGGCACAGTTGGGAGAGGGGACTCTCTCAAACTCTTTAATTTCGATATACTGAGGGGCAAAATCACCCTCGTTCCGACCGAGAGAAGTATTATTGTCGCCAATGGCAAGAGGGTCTGGATAGGCAGAAAGCTCAGGGAGATTGAAGCCCGACGGAAAAGGGAGATGGCTGCAAGGGAAGGATGAATCTCCAAAAGAAGACCAACACTGCTAGAGGTTTTCGACCGTCCAGAACGAGTCAGCTGTCATACGGAGCCAGTAT
This sequence comes from Thermoplasmata archaeon, assembly GCA_046761005.1. GTDB lineage: Archaea > Thermoplasmatota > Thermoplasmata > RBG-16-68-12 > JAGMCJ01 > JAGMCJ01. Next base: position 4,911 of record JBHIFI010000017.1, on the reverse strand, counting down.
CCAAAGCCCGGCTGAAGAGGCTCAAAGTCAAACATGACCCTCAGATGGTGAGGAAAATCGCTATTGGAGAAGCCCTCCACGCGGATAGCTCCTGTCTCGGTCTTAAGTCTCGCAACATCGTATCCGGAGAAAGCGGGAACTCCTATGAGCGACCAGCCAGTCCTCAGCCAAATCGTAGTCTCCCGAAGTACGCTTCCCGCGATGGTCCAGTTGCTCGTCTGGGTGATATTTATCCACAGCACATCCCCGATATCCAGGTGTTCGACCTCACCGTACCTCTTGAAGACGCAGGACTGTTTCCACCGATCCGATCCGTCGTTTGCAGCGAATTCTCTCACGCATTGATATGGGACAGTTTGAAGGACGACTTCAATGGACGAGTTCTCCTGAGACAGGGGAGGGGATATGAGATTCCAGCCCGGCTCAAGTTGCCTCACGAACTTGCCTGACTGTTCGAGACTCCTATTAGACTGTCCCCATACATCGTTCGCCTGAATGATGAAGAAATAGTTCTGCGTATCGCCATGTCCAATTCCTGGAGCGACATAGTGATCGGTTCCTGCAGGGACATTCGCAAGCCATAGATATCCCATTCCGCTGCCATTGTAAGAGGGGGCGAAGAATATCGAGTAGTTGACGACGGAGTCCTGTCCTGAGCCATCATCGGCCGAGAGGGTCCATGTGATATTGACATCCTCGAGGGAGCTTCCCTCCAGTCTCGCAGAGACATTCGAGGCGGGGGCAGGCGGTGGACCAGGCATTCCTGGACCTTTCAACTGTGAGTAGTAGATGTCGTTGTTATCATTCCGGCGGTCACACCAGGCGACATGCACATTTGTCCACGAGTCAGCAACGAGGGGAATATAGTCGCCTATGAAGCGTTCACCGAGAAAGGAAGCGTCGCTCACTCTGAGGTTGGGCCCGAAGCTCATTCCAAAATCCGTGGAATTGGCATACATAATCTCCAGTTGCTGTGTCCTGTTGTCATACCATGCAATGTGCACCTTTCCCGACGGGTCAACGTCAACCCAGGGCATGAACTGGATTTCTGTCGTGAAGTCATCGTTCACGGTGATGGGAGCGGAAAAGGTTTCACCGCCATCGAGGGAAGCAGAGAGCTTTATGTCCCAGTCTGAGGAGGAGAAGTCCGTCCAGACTATGTATATCTCCCCCGTGGGTCCCACGGAGAGACTCGTTATTGCCGCTGCCCTGTAGGGTCCGATGTCAGACCAAGGTGTGCTCGCAACTTTTTTGTTTGGGGTGAAAGTCAGTCCTCCATCCAAGGACTTGGAAAAATAGACCCCCTCGCCACTTATGCTGGAGTCCCACCAGCTGACATATATCTCATCGTTGGGTCCGATGTCAATGCACGCTCCAATTCCCAATCCGAAGGTGTCGTAGTTTACCTGGATGCTTGGTTCGAAGGTTGCTCCCTGATCAGTTGATTTCGCAAATCGAATCTCATATTCAACACCTAAGTCTGTGTACACAGCGTAGACATTATTGTCCCTCGCCGCGATCCAAGGCTTGTCAGAAAACACAGCCCCTGGACTGTCGCTCACTTTCACGAGCTGGTTGCTCCAGGTGCTTCCGCGGTCAAGCGATACCCGCATCACGACATCGCTTACCCAGAGATTCCTGTCGAAGGAGATCCACGCATAATATAGAACGCCGCTAGCGTATGCCAGAACAGGGTCGCCCGTCTCGGGATGAGTGGCATCTGGCATTTCCATGCTCGCCTCAAAGCTTTGCCCACCATTTGTCGACCTTGCATATCTGACCCGCCAAAGACCGCTCCTTCTGTCGATCCAGCCGACGTGTATGTACCCGAGATCGTCAACAACCATGGAGGGCTCGACCTGGCTCTCGAAGAATGGATCATCGCTCACGTTTACGTCAAGTGAAAATGGAGCATCCAATCTACTGGGAGGGCTCTCTCCTCTGGTCTTCTCGAGAGTGCCGTAATGACTGCTTCCCGAAGTCCCAAGAAGCGAGGTCAAGAGCAGCAGCATCACGGGGAGGACGACGATCCTTGAGTTGAACATGGTGAGCACTCTCGACCCTCAGTTGATTGCTGTGCTACCTATAACTATTTTGTGAGGATGAGAGCTTGTGCCCGCTCCACAGCTAGACTGCAAATATCTTCCAGAAATGCATATATACGCTGCCGAGATTATCCGCCAAAGGGGAGAATTATGAGTTTTGAGCCCAAGGATCCCAAAGAGTTCGATTTTAAGGATATAACATACGAGAAGAAGGACTGGGTTGCGACTGTGACGATAAACCGACCGAAGGTCTACAACGCCTATAGCATCGTTGCGCTTAGAGAGATGGCGGAGGCCTTCAGGGACGCCTCATGGGACGACTCTGTCGCCGTTCTCGTTCTCACGGGAGCGGGGAACAGGGCTTTCTGCACGGGCGGTGATGTGAAGGAGTACGCGGAGAACTACACCACTAAGCCTCGGGATTTCTGGAAGTGGATGGGCGATTACAACCTCGCGCATGATATGCTGCGTAACTGCGGCAAGCCCACAATAGCGAGAGTGAATGGAATCGTCGCTGGCGGAGGGAACGAGTTCCACATGAGTTGCGACCTCAGCATCGCTGCCGAGCATGCCGAGATATTGCAGGTCGGAACCCGCGTAGGAAGCGTGGCGGCTGGCGGCGCAACTCAATTCCTTCCCTTAATGGTGGGGGACAGGAGGGCGAGAGAGATCCTCTACCTCTGCGAGAGGATTCCCGCCAGGAAGGCGGAGGAGTGGGGCCTCGTGAATGAAGTGGTCCCATCCATCAAGGACCCGGATGGAAATTTCGTGAGCTTTGACGACCCGAAGGAGATGAGGAAGGTCCTCAGGAAGGAGGGCTACAGTATCGACCTTTCCAAGCTGGATGAGGCCTTGGGCGAGATGGTCCAGAAGCTCGTGGACAAGTTCCCAGAGTGCATGAGGTACACGAAGCAGCAGGTAAACTTCTGGAAGGACCTCGCGTGGTACACGACGATAGGTCATGCTCGCGACTGGCTTTCCATTCACTTCGCCTCCTATGAGCCGTGGGAGGGGATGAAGGCCTTCGTGGAGAAACGCGAGACGGGATACAGGAAGCTCAGGGAACTGGCGGCCGAGGGGAAATCCTCCGAGTTCGTGTGGGGTCCGTACGAGAAGGAGTGCAAGAAGTGCGGTGCCAAGGGCTTACCGGAATATCACGAGTTCTGTGGGAAGTGCGGGGAGAAGCTGGAGTAGGGGAAGGCTTTCTGCCCTGGTGATTTGCGGAAGTAGACCTCCGGCTGGTCTTTGAGAGCGGGATAAGAGGGACGACGATAGAGGCCTTTGCATTTGAGAGACCGCGAAACCTGACAGGGAGGTAAGTGGGCTTCCCACCGCCTTCGTTATCTTTTGACTACATAGTTTGCCCAAGTTTGTAGGCTACAAGAAGGGAGGCTCGTTTTGTAGAATCCAAAATGCTTATTTCGTAATGGAGCTTTCATCTAGCAGAGGTGAATGAGCTGCCATTGAAGAAAACCGCTGAATGGGCGATTGACCGCGCCAGGGAATTTATCGAGTCGAAGGGTGGTTACAGTTTCGTTCAGCTCGAGAAGGTGCGGAGTGATGAGAAAAAAGGCCTTTGGAAGGTCACCTTCAACATCAGCATATTCTTGAAAGAACTTCGCACCGTCACTGTGCGAGACGAGGATGGGGTTGTTGTTGGCTTCAAGTGACCCTGTGACGGTCTATCTGCAAACGAGGGATGAGTATTTCGGGAACGCAGAGGTATTACTGGGAAAGGGGGAGGAAAGGAAAGCTTCCGAAATGCTTTGGGGTGCAATCGCTCAAGGTGTGAAGGCACTGGCGGCTAGTCGCAACATCATTCCGGAAACTCATTCAAGACTGTTCGAGTTCGTCAGAGAAGTGGCAAGGGAATGCAAACGAAGAGATATCTACGAGACCTTTCTTGAGCTGCAGGTCCTTCACGGGAATTTCTATGACACAGCTATCCCGGCAGAGGCTCTGTTATCCTATTTTCGCAGGGCAAGGACGTTTCTCCTCGAATTGGAAGGACTGATTCGCCGAGACGTTCTTGAATGATTGCCTGGAAGACGTCAACAGAGAAGTCTGCCATAGGATCGGACAAGAGAACAATCTCAGGGGCCATCGAGGACTTGAAAGTGATGGGCGTTCGCGTCATCTTGAAGAACAACGGACACATCGTCGAGGGAGCTGATTCGGTTAGGGACGAGTGTGACACAACGCGACACTGTGGCGGTACGTCACGCAGGAAGAGAACGGCATACCTGGGACGACGATAGAGGCCTGCGCATTTGAGAGGCCGCGAAACGTGACGAAGGGAGAGGTGGAGTTCTGACCAGCTCTCTATTTCATTTCTTACGAAAATAGCCTGCAACGATAAATGCTCCCCTAGAAACCCATGAATCCCGTATGAAGATGCTTATACCATAATTCCGTGCATATCATATGGTGGTATAGATGGCAAAAATAGTCTCAATAGACCATTCCGGGCGTCTAGCCATTCCAAAATCAGGGTGAGCTGGCGTCAAGGACTACGCATTCGAGTCCGACAGGATAGCGAGAGGATTGACAAGGACGCGTGCGACGTACGAGAGGATGTCGACTGAGGCGGGTAGGGAGGTAGGAGAGTTCCTGAGGGAGCTGAGCTCTGTGGATGCGGTGAGCCTTCCAACATGATTCTCTGTAACGTCCGCCTAGCCTACACCCCTTCTCTCATCTTCTTACATTGAATGTTTCTCCAGCCAATTGAGATTCTGAAGCACCCCGAAATGCAAAAGACGATTCCAATCACACCCATGATTGCCAACTATACCCAAGGGTGGAATGCTGACAAGGGGAATAAAGATTTCATCTCCTAGTATTTGAAACCCCCCTATTCCCGAGCGAT
>JBHIFI010000016.1:0-36215 GCA_046761005.1 Thermoplasmata archaeon | reverse complement strand
TCTGAGCAGCCCGAGCTAGCTTGATTGGCAGTCCTTGTCGAGCTGATGATTAAATCTCTCTCAAAAAATATTCCCTGTCAGCTATCTCATATACGTTTGATCCTTTCTTCCAAGGACGCAGCTTCTTCCTTTTCGCAAGCGTAGCTAGAGACGCAGCAATATTCTGAAGCCTTACATATTTTGACTTGATCGATTTGGGCCTCACATATCTCAGATTCTCATTTCTTTCCAAAGCTGTCTTTATCCTCCTCGAAACATAGAGGATGTTGGCTTCTGATGGGTCGGGATAGTTCTCATGTCTGAGCTTGAATTCCCTCTCCTTCCCGTCGAACTCTATATATCCTAGCTTCAGAAGCACGAATGGATAGCCGCTCAGGTAGTCCTCCCCCCTGAAAACGTCCCGACGAGCCTCCTCCAGAATATCAGCGAGACCGTCAATGACATCTATGGACTCGTTCGCCCTGTCAATAATACGATTTATGAATATGACCAAACGTCGTCTGTACTCTTTGCTGAACTTCCCAGTCCTTCGGAATGTCTTGCCCAGCGTCATGGAACCCCCTCTCTACTTTCGAAGCCTCCTCTCCTCTGTGATTGTTTGCCAGAATAAATATGTTTGTTAGGAAAGTGGTCGGGTAGGTACTCAAGGTAAGGAAAGAAAAGCAGAGGATCGAAAAGTCCGAAAAGAAGCCTCAGAGGATTTGCCAAAAACACGTTGTACAGGCCCTCTCTAACTTGAAGGAGAACAGGAGAATCTAGTTTTCCTCCAACTTCTCGGCAGTCCCTTCTATTGCCTCACAGAACGTACTATTTATAACGGAGCTCGGGGATTCTGATTCCTAGGCCAACGGTTGGTGAAATGAAGAGGGAAGGTGATTCGCGGGACATCGTCATTGAAACCCAGAATCTCACGAAGAAATTCGGCTCAATTGTTGCAATAAGAGATTTCAACCTTAGAATCGAGCGTGGCGTTGTTTCTGTTCTTTTTGGACCTAATGGCGCTGGAAAGACAACACTCATTAGGATTCTGTGTACTCTTTCCCGTCCAACATCGGGCAGCCTTCTTGTTGATGGAATGGACATATCCCACAACGGAAGGGAGATAAGGAGGAGAATCGGGGTCGTTCTACACGAGCCTCTGCTCTATGACGACCTTACGGTTGCTGAAAACCTTAGGTTCTACTGCAGAATGTACGGGTCTCCCGACTCTAGGATTGATGAGCTCCTGAGTCTATTTGGATTGAGGCATAGAAGGAACGATAGAGTTGGCACACTCTCGAGCGGTATGGTGAAGAGACTGTCAATTGCTAGAGCGATGATAGATGATCCTGGGATTCTCATCTTCGATGAACCCTTCTCAAACCTTGATTCAGATTCGATCAGTAAACTGATGTCCCTCATAGGTGAGCTTCGTAACAAAGGAAAAACGATTCTGCTTGTCACCCATCATCTCAAGGAGGGTTATCAGGCAGGGGAGCGACTTCTTATCATGCACAAAGGACGAATTGTTCTTGACAGGAGGAAAGAAGAAACGAAAGCAGGTGACTTCGAATCAGCATACAGAAAGCTAACGGGGGCGGGCTCCTGACCTTTGGCGCTTTGAGGATTGCACAGAAGGACCTGAACATAGAGTTCAGAACGAGAGAGAGAATGACATCGATGATCCTTTTGAGCTTGGTCATAGTCCTCTCTTTCAGATTTGCCTTCTTCTATTTCTCCGTGGACCTTAGTGGGAATCCAGAGCTCGTAGCTCCGATTCTGTGGGCAACGATATTCCTCGCGGGTCTTATGTGTCTGGAGTCATCTTTTTCCTATGAGAAAGAAAACAGGTGCCTTGACGGGCTCCTTCTTCTTCCAACCAGTCGATACTCCATTTATCTTGGAAAGATGCTCTCAAATCTCATCTTCCTCATCGCAATCAATTTGACCACACTTATCTTTGTCATCGCCTTTTTTGCTTACGATCCTGGGGAAGTTTTCCTCCCCTTGTTTGGAGTTATGCTCTTCGGAACTCTGAGCTTCGCTACTATGGGAACTCTCGTCTCAGGGATGACCATAGGAGCAAAGACCCGCCAGACACTCCTTCGAATCGCTCTTATCCCGCTCATAGTATTCACTGTTGTTCTCCCAGCAGTGGTGGCAACATCAAAGGTTGTTTCGGGGAGCTGGGACTTACTTCCAGAGCTGAGGGTCTTGGGTGGATTTACCATCCTGAGTCTGCTTCTTGCCTATCTATTGTTCGGATATCTCATGGAGGGGTAGTACGGAAAGAATATCCTCGGCGGAGACTGAGAAAGAGTATGAAAACATCCCCACAAACCACTTCGTAAACCTTTCAAGACATCCGTCATATTTCGCTCCCCGTTAATATGGCGAGGAGGAAAGCAACGGCAAAGAAGAAGAGATGCGCATCAAAGACCAAAGCTGGTAAGAGATGCAAGAGGTATGCAACGGGCAGGTCCAAGTACTGCGCGGCTCATAAGAGAAGATGATTGCAAAGGAAGAGCTTATCTCTTGCTTGCCAGCATCGGAGATCGTATACATTCTTCATACCACCATATTAGAGCCACTTAGCACTCTATCACAACAACTGCAGCCCTTTTGGAGACCGCTTCTTATCCTTTTTTTGAAAGTGTAATCTCCGTTCGTAACATAGTAAAATCTAAGATGGCCGACTATCCTGCTAATATTGGAATGATAAACTACACTGATGAGCTAGAGAATACAGAAGACCTTCCAGATGTTTTTGAGCTTGTCAAGAAGGCAGTTGATCAGGAACTGGGAAAGAAGAGAGCAGGTCTGATGCTCGGCCTTTCTGAGCTTGGCGGGACAAGATCTGGCTGGATCGGTGCCTATCATCCTGTGGCGTCGAATATCATTGTAATGAACAAGACGTCCTTGAGGCTGATTTCAGAAACCAATCCCTCGTTGGTCAAACCCTACTCATTCCACATACTTCTTCACGAATACCTGCACACTATCGGAATAATTGATGAAATGAAGACACGCCAAAAGGCGATAGAAATCAGCAAGAAACTCTTTGGTCCTGATCACCCGACAACAAAGATGGCAGACGACATCACACAGTTCTTCGACTACATCGTATATCCAATATATGGATGGATTCCGCCAAAGCAGTCACCGCTCGAACTCGTGGAAGGTTTCGATAGGTCAAGCGTCACATATATCACGTAATCTTTGGCAAGCTTTATTTTTGTCTTCGCTATCAGTCTACGCATGTTGCGAATTGGGGAGGTAATGAAAGAGAACATAATCACGATTGATGAGAACGCCACAATTCATGAGGCATGTGCACTCATGGGGGAGAAACATATAGGCAGCATCGTGGTCACGCGTGATGGGGAACCGATTGGAATATTTACGGAGAGGGACTTTCTCTCCAAGGTCATCTATGGGGAAGCTGACTTGAAAACCTCGAAAGTCGGCAATTTCATGTCCAAACCACTCATTACTGTCAACGCGCGGTTCAGCGTAAGGGAGGCCGCCCGGATAATGAAGGACATGAAGATCAAACGACTATTGGTCGTGGACGGAGAGAAGCTCGTTGGCATTTTCACCGCGGCGGACCTTGTTGATGTCATTGCGGAAACGCCCTTCGATTTCTAGGAGTTCTGATGGCATGGAGGAAGTAGTCTGCGAGGGTTGCGGCAAGGAATTCGAGATGAGCGAGTACGAGAAGAAGCTCAGAAAGTGCCAGTGGTGTGGAAAGACGATCTGCTTTGACTGTACACAGTATATGGGCTCGAAAAAGGCGGGACTTTACAAGGACTACATAGATGTGATACGTGTCTGCAAGCAGTGCCAACCTAAGGTCAAGGAACGGGCTGATTGATAGTTTTGATCTTGATTGATATGCAATCTCAAAGAGATGATTGATTGGTACGATAGGCCTCAGCGGGAAAGCTCGGCCATGACTCGCGGAAAGGCGTGAACGAATTTGCTACACTGTTCCTCGGGAACAGAAAATGAGACCCGCACGAATCTCTTGCCGAATCGTTTGCTCACGTAGTTGCCAGCCCTTAGGAATACGTTATGCTCGAAGAGAAGCTTCTCTTGAATACTCTCAGGATCCGCTCCTGTGTTTCCTATGTCAATCACGAACATATTCGTCATGGAGGGGTAAACTGGAAGAAAGGCACCTGGGCATTTCTCTACCGCTTTCTTTATAGCCGCTTGATTCCTCCTGCAGACCTCCACCATTGTAGATATCCACTCTTTCTTCGTCCGAAGAGCGGCTAGTGCTCCCCTTTGTGCGAGCACGTTTACGGAGAGAACATTTGTGTTGTAATGGACAAGTGATTTCATGAGCTCGGGCTCCGCCAGGAAGGCACCTATCCTCATTCCCGCAAGTCCGCAATTCTTGGAAAAAGTGTAAACAAGGATGCTTTTCTCCGGATAGAATTCTGATGTTAGATGGTGCTCATCCGCGAAATCCCTATAGGTGATGTCATCCACTAGAAAGAGGTCCTTGTCACTTGCTATCTCCGAAATCGCCCTTACTTCATCTCTACTATATCCGGTTCCCAGGGGATTGAGCGGGTCTATGAGAAGAATCATTTTTGTCTTTTCCGTGACGGCCTCGTTTATCTGGTCAACCGTCATCTTCCATGGTTTGGAGTAGACTGGCAGCTCTACGGTCTTTGCCTTTGAAAGCGTGACCTGATGGTGTATGGGCATGAAGCTCGGATCGGTGGTTATTACCTCGTTGCCCCGGCTGAGAAGCGCCCTGTTCAAGATGTAGAGGCCCTCAATTCCCCCATTAGTGAGAAGTATGTCGTAGTCTGAGACTCCTAGGTCTTCCTTTATGGCCTCAGGCAGGCCAAAGATCCCTTTACTGTAGGGATAGAGATTGTATTCCTGCTCCTGTACCGCCGCAAGAATGGCCTCGGATATTGCAGGAGTTGTGAAAATCGTATTCGTATTCTGACTCATCCAAACGATAGTGCCCCTATTCTGATGACTATAAACGAAAGGATCCAAGTTGCTCGCCTCCTATGAACGACCAAGCGAATTCTTTCCGCAACTAAATTCTTTATGGTCAAACTGAAGCACAAAACTTATGAAACTTCGAGAATATTCGTACACTGCGGGCTCATAGTCTAGCGGTTATGACGTCACCTTGACACGGTGAAGGTCGGGAGTTCGAATCTCCCTGAGCCCATTCTCTTCCGGCCTGAAAGGACCTCTCTGTCATCTATATTGGAAAGCCTCTTGACATTCATTAATAAACAACCTTTTTAGAGTGTATGTTCTAATCTCATAGGAATGGTTCTTGAGAAGAAGACCATCAAAGTTGGCGGTATGACTTGTGCAACGTGCGCCAATACGATAGAAATCGCACTCTCAAAAGTGGAGGGCACCAACAGCGCGGTTGTCAATCTTGCACTTGAGCGGGCCACGGTTATCTACGACCCAAAGATCACAAACCTGGAAACCATTGGGAAGGCGATTGAAGATGCGGGCTACAAATTCGTCGGTCTCGAGGAGGGACGAGAGGAAGCAGAGGAGTTTTATCGGAAGGATATGGAGTACAAGAAGAGAATCACAATATTTGCACTCACAATGGGCCTTCCCATTCTCGCTACGAGCCTGGCGTGGGAGCTCACTTTCTTCCCCGAGGACGTCCGCAGCCTATTCATCCGCAACATCATCTTCTTCCTGATGGCGACTTCCGTTCAATTCTATCCCGGTCTGAAATTCTACAGGGGAACGATGAAGGCGCTTAGGAATAGAAGAGCCAATATGGACACACTCATCGCCGTAGGTACGAGCGCCGCTTATTTCTATAGCGTTACAGTCACATTCTTCCCCTCAGTATTTGGAACAAATGCTGTTTACTATGATACCGCGGCAGTGATAATCGGCCTCATACTTCTCGGAAACTACCTTGAAGCAAAAGCAAAGAGCGGAACATCCCAGGCGATACGTAGCCTTATGGAACTTCAAGCAAAGACCGCTACTGTCACAAGAGAGGGGGTGGAGCGGGAAATCCCGGTTGAGGAGGTACTCGTTGGCGACATAATAAAGGTGAGACCAGGAGAGAAGATTCCAGTGGATGGCGTTGTGATTGAAGGAAGTTCCTCCGTGGATGAATCCATGGTTACGGGGGAGAGTATCCCTGTCGAGAAGTCCGCTGGCGATGCCGTTGTGGGTGCGACGATAAACAAGACGGGAGCCTTCAAAATGGAGGCCAAGAAAGTTGGCGAGGAAACCATGCTCGCTCAGATTATAAAGATGGTCCAGGAGGCACAGGAGAAGAAGGCTCCTATTCAGAGGATTGCAGATACGGTGTCAGCCTATTTCGTACCCACGGTAATCGCAATCGCGGTCTTCGCCCTTCTTTTTTGGCTTCTCTTTGGAGCGGATATTTGGGCGCCCCGTGCGGGCCTCACTTCTTTCACATTCTCCCTCCTGGTGTTCATTTCGGTCATGGTGATTGCCTGTCCATGCGCTCTCGGGCTAGCGACGCCGACAGCAATAATGGTCGGCACTGGTCTCGGTGCAAAGTACGGAGTGCTCATCAAGGGAGGCGAAGCCCTCGAGACCGCGGGAAAGCTCAACACGATCGTCTTCGATAAAACGGGAACCTTGACAAAAGGGGAGCCAGAGGTCACTGACATCGTTTCCTTGGGTGCCTTGACTGACAGCGAGGTCCTCAGGTTTGCGGCAATCGCCGAGGCGGGCTCCGAGCATCCCCTGGCAGAATCCATTCTCAAGAAAGCAGAGGAGATGCAGATACAATTCGAAGAGCCAGACGCTTTTCAGGCGGTTCCAGGAATGGGTGTCAGTGTGGGCTTGGGAGAAGAGAACATACTCCTCGGAAACAGGAGGCTCATGAGGGAGAGAGGAGTTCCTATCGAAGATATCGAGCATCAACTTCAAGAAATGGAGAACGAAGGCAAAACGGCGGTCATTGTTGCGAAGAATGGAGAGGTGGTCGGTGCAATTGCCGTCGCGGATACTCTGAAGGAGAACTCTGCTAGAGCTGTGAGAGCCCTCAAGAAGAGAGGACTCGAGGTCGTAATGATTACAGGAGATAACGAGCGGACAGCGAAGGCTGTTGGACGCGTGCTGGAAATCGATAGGGTTTTGTTCGAAGTCCTCCCTCAAGACAAAGCATCGGAGATAAAGAGACTTCAGCGGGGAGGAAAGAAGGTGGGAATGGTCGGAGATGGCATAAACGACGCTCCCGCCCTTGCCCAGGCGGATGTAGGCATAGCCCTCGGTAGCGGGACCGATGTAGCCCTCGAAACTGGTGATATCGTCCTCGTGCGGGACGACCCCTTGGACGTCGTAGCATCGATTGAGCTGAGCTCAAAGACGATGTCCAAGATCAAGCAGAACCTCTTCTGGGCCTTTGCCTACAACACCGCGGGAATCCCGATTGCCGCCGGAATACTCTATCCAAGCTTCGGGATTCTTCTTGCTCCGATAATTGCGGCGGGCGCGATGGCCTTCAGTTCCGTCTCCGTTGTCACAAACTCGAGCTTTTTGAAGAGATACGTTCCTGAGGTTAAGCGGATGAAAATGGAACGCGAGGTGCTTGGTGAATCTCATCTACATCGTAAGGAGGTGGAAAAAGTGGCTGTGGACCCCATATGCAAGATGGAAGTCAACCCAGAGGAAGCTGCAGGAAGAGTCGAGTACAAGGGAAAGACCTACTATTTCTGCGCCGTGGGTTGCATGAAGAAATTCCAAGAGGATCCAGAGAGATACGCTGAATGAAGGATGCGGTCAATCCGAAATATTAATTTCGCCCGAGACCAATAGGCGAATCTGTGAGGAGGCGGTTGAGACTTCGTCAGATGACTTCTGTTCTTCTTGTCCTTCTAGCGTTTGCTCCCGTTCTCGATGATGCTTCTCAATTCAAGAGGTCCTCAGAGATTCGATTATCAGAGCCTGCGGGGGATTTTTCTTTTGGTGGTAGCCTGGAGAATTTCACACTCACGGCCTCTTTCCTGACAACCCTTCAGGGGACGGATGGAGGGATGAAGGAGGCAGAAGATAACGTCTACAACAATACGGATAACACGCTAGAGGCAATCTGGGTCTGGTGCCGATATTACAGGGCAACAGCAGACAATAGATATTTTTCAAATGTGCTCATGGCATGGAATTATTCCATTGCCCATCCAGCGTGGACTGAGGGCGACTCGGGAAAGGTTTACAGCTCTGCTTGGGCCCTGCTGGCGGAACAGGAATATAGGAAGGCCTATGGCAGATATGACATGACGTGGTATGCCAATCAGTCCGCTGACTACATAATAAGTATGAACGGATGGGAGGGGCTTTTCCCTCCATTACCACCCATCGCGAAGCGTCACATACAAGGCTGGGGTGCTGGTGCTCTTTACAAATGGGCGACACAGCTGGGAAACATGTCGGCCGCTCAAAGCGCTGTCGCCATTGGAGATTTGCTGAGGATGGCAATCGAGAGCGATACAACTCTATTGTACTCGGAAAGCTGGGCGCTTGCAGGAGGAGCGTCCTTTTGGGGAGTGGCAACTACGGTCTTGGCGGAGAACCCCAATGCCAGCTGGATAGAGTACTACGCTCCCTTCTTGAAGACGGAAGTTACCGATCCTGGGATCGGGCCAGGAAATAGCCAGAACGGATGGGAGGCATGGTACGCTCTCGGCTGGTGGGCCGCCTATAATGCCACGGGAAATCAGACTTTCCTAGAAAACTATAGAAACATCACGAACAGACTGATTTTGAGGGATGGAGACAGAGACGGAGGCATTCCCACAAACGTGGGAGACCCTGACAACACCGATGAATCCTGGGTCACTGCTTACCGGGCGTATTTCTGCCTCCGGCAGGGAATCAGGATATATGATCTCAGACCACCTGGCCCGCCAAAGATTGTGAGCATTGATGTTTCTGATGTCTCAAATGTCACTCTAAGCTGGAATCTTTCATCCGACGACGGAACCGGAACAGGCGATGTCTATGCATATGAGATATTCACTTCCGAGGTCTTTAACTCGTCTGGGGAGGGATACGAGCTTCTCGCAGTGGTGGAGAACGGCACATCCAGCTACATTCATGTCGGGGCGGGCTCAGATGCCAAAACGCATTTCTATTTTGTTGTTGCGAGAGACTTACTGAACTTCACTTCCGGATCGGAGCAAGCGGTGAAGTTCTCGAAGGTCCTTTCCGAAGGACCAAACCTCATAGGCCTTCCCTTGCTCGACGGAGATGTCCCCATTGAGGACGCACTCGTAGGAATCGACTATGATCTCGTTCGAGCCTTTGGCGGTTCGGGTGAGAAACCATGGCTGCTTTTCAGCCCAGGCCGGACGTACAGCGATTTGAAGTGGGTGAATAGCTCAACGGCAATCTGGCTAAATGTGACTTCACCGTCGGAACTTATCATGACGGGTCTCGTACCACCGACTACAGTTATCCGATTCCGTAGCGGTTGGAACCTCGTAGGATTCTCCTCGTTCGTCACCAATTATACCGTATCGAGATTGAAATCGGAAATTCCGGTCGTCCGCGTTGAGGGATTTAGCGGCACAGAACTTCCATATTATCTTAGGATCCTCGAAGATACCGATCTCATTCTGGCGGGCCATGGCTACTGGATCGAGACCGAAGCAGCTGGTATCATCACCATTGAAATCTGAAAGTTATCCCCCTTCGGCTTGCGTCTTACCAACTACTAAGAAATCCTCCAGTCAAGAAAATGATATTAGCAGAGACAGCATACACAACTGGGTGAAGCGAAAGCAACTCGAAATTCAGCTACAAAAGGTGCGGCCCTATATCAAGCCAACCGCCAAATTTGAGCAGTATTCGACACCCGCAGACATCGCCTCACACATGCTCTGGATAGCTTTCATGGAAGGCGATATCCAGGACAAGAAAGTCGCAGATCTGGGCTGCGGTACTGGAATCCTCGGAATAGGCGCTTCCCTTCTCGGAGCAAAAGAGGTTATAGGTGTAGATTTCGACGCACGTGCTATTGAGACTGCAATACAGAATTCTGTGAAACTAAAAGCGAATGTCCGCTTTGAGGTCATGAAGGTCTCCGACTTCTGCGAATCCGTCGACACAGTTGTTCAGAATCCGCCTTTCGGCGCACAAAAAAGGCATGCCGATATTCCTTTTCTCATAACTGGGATGAATGTTGCAGAAACAGTCTACTCGCTTCATCTCACTGAGACAGAGGATTTTGTCACAAAAAGAGCGGAGGCCCTTGGGAATGCCGTGGAAATACTAAAACGTTATATATTCGTCATACCCCATACGTACGAGTTTCATAAGAAAGAGAGAGCGAGTTTCAATGTCACCCTTTTCCGAATCAAGAAAGAATAAGTCCCCCGAGAACAAGAAATTGGTCTTTCCCGGTGATGAGCTTGCAGTGAGCGAGGAGTACATTGCCGGAGAAGGAACCCTCGACGAGAATGGAAAGATCTACGCTAGTACTGTTGGGATCATTGAACTGGACAGTAAGGAAAGAATCTTGAGCGTTAGACCCTTCAATCCTCCTGTAAAGCTGAATAAGGGGGACGATGTCATAGCAGTCATCACACGAATAAAGGAATCTATGGGATCAGCCGAGGTCATTCAGGTCGAGGGCAAGGAGAGATGCGTATCTGGAGACACGAATGGCTCAATACACGTCTCGAAGGTATCTTCGGACTATACGAAGTCCGTTAAGGGCGAATTTCGCATCGGAGATATCATACGTGCAAAGGTGATTCAGACAAAGCCATCCCTTCAACTTACGACATCAGGAAGAAGATATGGTGTCCTGAAGGCCTTCTGCTACCGGTGCAGGCTTCCTATGGTCAAGAAACGAAACCTTCTCTACTGTGAGAATTGTGATTTGACCGATCAGAGAAAGATAGCGGTCGACTATGGAGGCACATAGGTTGGAACGGAAAATAATAAGAAGCATCAGAAATATAGTGGGTAGGAAGGAAGCTACATGAGCGACGAGACAAAAGAACTTTTGGCTGAAATACGAAGGTTGCGTGCCGAGCTCCAAGAAGTGAAAGAGATAGTAAACACACTCTTCAACATGGTCGTCGAGGTTGACCTCGATGAAGAAATCGACAACTTCCACGATCCGAGATCCAACCTCTCAATGTACAACTGAGATGCCCAGAGTTCTTGAATTCATTCGACGTCACGAGAAGTGGCGTTTGGAGGATTGCATAAACCTCATTGCCTCGGAGAACGTGACAAGTGAAGCCGCTAGGCGGATTCTAGCCTCTGATTTTGGACATCGCTACACATTGCCCTTAAACACAGATATCCATGGAGTTTTCGTTGAAAATGCGTACAGGGGCACGAGGTATATCGATAGGGTTGAAAGCTATGGTGAGAGTATCGCTCAAGAGATATTTGAATGTGGATTTTCAAGTTTGAAACCCCTTTCCGGTCACCTCTCTTCCATCTTGCTGGTTCTCTCTTGTTGTAGGAAGGGTGAGACAATAATGCCCATTCGCCCTGAGGACGGAGGATACGATGGTTATGCTCCAGAATACATCCCGCGGATTCTTGGTTTGGAGTGTGAATATCTTCCTTTCGACAGTGCTACCGGAAATATCGACTACGATATCGCCGCTGAGAGGATAAGGGACGTATCGCCTTCTCTAGTTGTTATTGGGGCAAGCTTCTTTCTGTTTCCGTATGATCTGAAAAGGCTTAGGGAGGCGTGTGACGATTCAGGTGCCAGGCTAGGATATGACGCCTCCCATGTCCTCGGACTAATCGCTGGAGGCGAATTTCAGCGACCCTTCAAAGAGGGCGTTGATATAGTCATAGGTAGTACTCACAAATCCTTCTTCGGCCCACAGGGAGGCATCTTCTTGACGGACGAGGAAGACCTTTTCAATGAGGCGAAAAGGAACATTAAGTGGAGGCTTGTGGACAATGCTCATTGGAACCGGATTGCAGCTCTCACGCTCGCACTGGAGGAGACGAGAGAGTTTGGAAGGGCATACGCCTCCCAGTGTGTTCGCAATGCGCTTGCTCTTGCAAGGCAGTTGCATGAGAACGGTATTCCAGTGAAGCACGAGAATGAGGGATTCACACGGTCCTGCCAGGTTCTTCTCGATGGCGATAGAATTCAATCGGAGCTGGGCTTGACCATGAACGACCTAGCCATTATGTTGGAGAAGTCAAATATAATCATCGATGCTGTTGGAAGAATGGGTGTGAGCGAGGCTACTAGACTCGGAGCGAACGAAGCTCACATGAGGGAGCTGGCATCTCTCATTTCTCGCTGTGTTTCTGGCGAGGATGTCTCTGGAGAAGTCAAGACACTAAGATCCTCTCTTTCCATAACTTTCTGCTTCTGAAGGCCTTCTCAAGCGACAATATGATATTTAGTGTTGCAATCTCTGTATCGTGAATGGAGACATGGAGAGATACAATCGTCAAATCATCCTTCCGCAAATAGGGGAGGACGGACAAAGAAGATTGACTAGTTCGAGAGTCGCAGTTGTCGGTATGGGTGCGCTTGGCTGTCTCAGTTCCACCCTTCTCGTCAGAGCAGGAATTGGACATCTCTCTGTCGTTGATAGGGATGTAGTGGAACTTGACAACCTTCAGAGACAAATGCTGTTCCATGAGGGGGATTTGGACGAGGCAAAGGCGATCGTGGCGGGAAGAAAGCTGAGGGCAATGAACTCGAGTGTCGATGTCCAATCCTTCCCCATTGATCTAGTTCCCAAGAATATCGATGAGATTCTGGGAGATGCGGATATCGTGGTCGACGGCCTCGACAACATGAAGACGAGGTTCATCATTAATGACTATTGCGTCAAGAATGGAATACCCTTTGTTTATGGCGGCGCTGTGGCGACATACGGAATGACGATGACGATAGTCCCCGACAGAACAGCCTGCTTCGAATGTCTTTTTCCATTTCTGCCACCTGCGGGGTCGGTGGCTACTTGTGAGACGGAGGGCATCCTCAACACCGTGCCCGCTACGATATCCTCCGTTCAGGCTGCCGATGCCCTGAGACTTCTGCTCGGAGAGGAAGTCGGAGGAAAGCTTCTCACGTATGATGCTTGGTTGCGGGAGATTAACCAGATGGACATCTGCAAGAACGAAGAGTGTCCCTCCTGCGGGACTAGGGAGTTTCGCTATTTAGTGGAGGAGGATACCGATCTTGCCGTTTCGCTCTGCGGCAGGAACAGTGTCTCAATCAGTCCCAAGGTAAAGGAACACGTCGATTTCAACTCTTTGGAGGCCCGCCTGAGGAAAGCCGGTGAAACTCGTAGGGGGGAAGGCATCCTCATACTCGCCGTTCAAGACTACAGGATGACCATTTTCCAGGACGGCCGGGTGCTTATCTCGGGCACGGGTGACGTTTCCAAAGCTAGATCGCTGTATTCCAGATTTATAGGAGACTAGATGCAATGAAATTGCTCTCCCTCATATCTGGAGGTATCGATTCTCCCGTTGCCACGTATTTGATGCTCCGAAGGGGTGATAGTTGTATGGCCTTGCACTTCGATAACCAGCCCTTTACAGACGACCGCCAACTAGAAAAGGCAAAGGATTTGGTTAGATGTCTGGAGAACTTCTCAAAGGGGAAGATTCCGCTCTACATAGTCCCTCACGGCAGGACACAGATTGCGTTTGCAAGGCATGCCATAAGAAAATTCGGATGCGTCTTTTGCAGACGGATGATGTTTCGCGTCGGTGAGAGAATTGCAAGGAAGGAGGAATGCGAAGCGTTGGTGACAGGAGAGTCCCTTGGCCAGGTCGCTTCGCAAACACTGTCCAATATCAGCGTGGAGGAAGAAGCGGTGAATATCCCCATTTTGAGACCGCTCATTGGATTTGATAAGGTCGAGATAGAGAGGATAGCAAGGGAAATCGGCACTTATGAGATTTCGATAAGGCCAGGGCTCTGCTGCACGATCGTTCCGGACAAGCCCGCGACATTTTCACACACAGAAAAAATAAGGGAGGAAGAGAAAAAGGTGGGAATCGAGAAACTGATTGAAGACGCGCTGGAAAAAGTGGAGGTTGTATGACATACTATCTTCTGTCTCCTTGCAAGACGACGGCAGCTTTCATGTCAACACTGAAGAAGAGAGTCAAGCTGGACCTTAAGCGGATAGCCTCTCTTCTGAGGAAGAGGAACTTTGAAGTCACTGACGCCGGACCCCTTCTCGTGGCAAAGAGAGAAGTCGAACTCACCCTTTACGGTGATGGCAAGATGATAGCAAAGACGGATGACAGAGAATTGGCGGACAAATCGGTGAGGGAGGTATATTCCCTGATTCTTTCAGAATACGGTGAAAGTGGATGAAAGCGGTACTCGACTCCTCAGCCCTCTTGGTTGGGAAGTACCCAGAAATGGATGAGATGATGACCACACCTGAAGTCGTCAAAGAACTGAAGAGGAAGGGAATGAGCGCTGAGCTCCAATCCTTCATCGACGTAAGAGTGAGAATTGCTTCCCCGTCTGAGAAGGCTGTGAAGAAGGTGATGGAAGCATCTGCAGAGAGCGGCGATTCTGAGAGGCTTTCCGAGACCGATATGGGATTGCTTGCCCTTGCCTTGGACGAAAATGCCATCCTTCTCACCGATGATTACTCGATACAGAATCTTGCCAGGCTGCTCGGACTTGGTTACAGTGGAGTGATGTTTCCTGAAATTACCAGAAAGGTTTCATGGCGATACAGATGTGAGGGCTGTGGCAGGAGATACGAGAATTACTCAAAGACCTGCCCAATCTGTGGTTTGAAGATGAGAACCTACAGAAAGGAAGAGGAGGAAATAGAAAAGAAGAAGTAGTCGGTGAACTTGATACCGAACAAGCTTTGGCACATCTTGAAGGATTGAAGACATGAGACTCACATTCGTGTGGCAGGACTGTGTTGTGGTTGGAAGCAATGAAACAAATCTGATTACGGACCCTTGCTTTCCAAAAGTACGAAAGGTAATCAATCTGGATGATCTTCCTCACCTCAATGCAGTAATCGTGTGCAATCCCGACATAGATAGTGCTTCTTGGGAAGTTCTGGATCCTCTAAGAAGAACCATTCCCGTGATTACGCCAAGGGCGACAGAGAAGAAGATTAGGAGATATGGCTTCGTCAATGTATATGAAGTTCAATCCGGAAAGGCTTTCACAATCGGGGACATGAGAGTAGTAACTCTCCCCGCCAAGAACTCCAGAGACTCTTTCGGCGTCCTGTTCTCATCCGCCAAGAACGTATATTTCGCGGGACCCACCCTTGTTTTCGACAAGATGGCCGCGATTGGAAGGACATATAAGATCGACTTGGCCCTTCTTCCAATTGGCGGGAGAATCCGCGGTATGCACCGGGGAGTGATGACACCAGAGGAGGCTGCAAGCGCGGCGGGCCGCCTCAAAGCTAAATCCATCGTGCCAATTCACTGGCATCCTGTTCTTGTGGAAGGAACCGAGGTCCGTCCTTCAGGAACTCCCGAAGAATTCTACAGGATAATCAGGGAAAGGAAATTGGAAACTAAAGTTAGGATTCTGCGACCCTCTGATACAATTATCATATGACTACTCGCCAAACCTTCTCTGTCTCATCTGATAAGACCTTATTGCTCTCAGAAAATCTAACTTTCTGAAGCCAGGCCAGTAGACATCAACGAAGTATAGCTCACTATACGCAAGCTGCCACAAAAGGAAGTTGCTTATCCTCTCCTCTCCTGAGGTTCTCAGAATAAGATCCGGGTCAGGAACATCCGCTGTGTACAGTTTAGATGCAAAAATGCGCTCATCTATTCTGTCAATCGGCAGTTTGCCATCCTCTACGTCTTGAGCCAAGCTCTTTATCGCAGAGATTATCTCTTCTCTTCCCCCGTAAGCGACCGCGATGTTGTAGAAGTAGTTGCTGTAGTCCTTCGTTTTCTTCTCGGCATAAGCTATCGCATCCCTCACATCCTCTGGGAGAAGATCTCTTTGACCAAGGACGCGAACCCTTATGCCATGTTTGTGAACCCTGTCGTCCTCACCTATCTTTCTGAAGTTCTCAGCGAAGAGTCGCATAAGATGGTCAACTTCCTTCTTGCTCCTCTTGAGATTCTCGGTGGAGAAGGCATAAACGGTAAGAACCTTTATCCCGACATCCAAGCACCACTGGAGGACCTCCTCGAGCTTGTCCCTTCCTTTCTCATGTCCCTGGTTCGGATCCATACCCAGGTCTCTTGCGAATCTTCTGTTTCCGTCCATGATTATGGCGACATGTTTCGGGATTTTGCCACCTTTTATCTGCTTCTGAAGCCTACTGACATACGCTTGATAGGCCGTGTCAGAAATCATTCGGGTTATTTCGCTAGCCATTTCTTCTGGAAAATCCCCCAACGAGTATTTCTATCTTTTCCAAGATGGTCTTGAGAGTCGGTCTTGAATAATCTCGGAAGCTTAAAATAAGTGGTGTCATAATCTGTGTTTAGCTACATTCTAGGCTGTGTGAGGTATGAAGTACAAGGTATACAGGGAGATTTCTAGCCGTTTACGAACTCCCTCGGACGTCAAGACACTCGCTAAGGACAGAAGACTCGACGAAGAGATGCTTATGGTCCTTTACACTCAAAATGTTGTGAGGGATGCCACGAGGAGGTTCTACAAAGTCAAGAAGAGAGCGCCCAAAATGCTTTACCTCTGGAGGAGCGGAAAATCCTTCTGTCAAATATCCAAGAGGTTTTCATTCCCACCGGTTCTTATCACCATGTTAATAATGCAGGAGAACAAGATATCCAGGAAGCGGTTTTGGAAAATGGCTCTCAAGCCTGAACGCATAAGGGATAATAGGCTCAGGCGTGAGCTCATGGAGGCGTGTAAGGCCGACATGGTCTATTCGCCAGAGGGCATCAGGAAGCAGAAGGAAAGAGGCAGATGGGGGGAAGCCAGACTTCATGAATGGCTGGACAGACGGAGTATTGAGTACAAGACAGAAGCAGAGTTGAGGGGTTCTTATGAGAAGACGCCAGACACCCTATTCTCTAAGCCCCTTAGGCTGGATGGTTCGGACAGGACTTGGATAGAATCCAAGGCGACATTTGGAGACCCTTTCGAACTGAAACGTCATGTGAAGAAGCAACTCCAACCGTACCTGTCCATGTTTGGTGAGGGATTGGTCGTCTACTGGTTTGGCTATGTGGAGGATGCGAGGGTATCCATACCAGATGGAGTCTCAGTAGTGGATGGAAGGTTCTTCGAGTTGTAGACCCTACGTAATCTTGGATGATTTGCTAGTCAGTCCTCTTCGAAATGTGCTCTTGACGCAGGCAAATGGACCATGCCAAGTGGATGACATACCTCCATCGAATGATATGACCAACCCAAATCCTTATTATCATGTCACCTTTACTTTGGATGAATGGGAGCCGGAGAGGATAAAGAGATTTCAGATGAATTGGTTAGAGTAAGGCTTCCTAATGGCAAGTCCGGAGAGATGTTTGCAATCGCCGATCAACTCCTGGGAGCATCGAGGATAAGGGTCATGTGTGCAGATGGCAAGTCAAGGCTCGGTCGCATCCCTGGAAAGCTCAGGAAAAGGATGTGGATACGCCAAGGCGATCTCTTGATAGTGAAGCCCTGGGAGTTTCAATCGGAGAAGGCCAACATACTGTACAGGTACACGAAGACTCAGTCAACCTATCTGAGCAGAAAGCGGAAGATTCCGAAGCTCGTCGACATTTTCTAGCGCAATAGCTTATATATTTTCCACAAGTTAGATATGGATTGTTCATACTCGGAGTAACACTGCTATCTTGACCCTACTTGGGAAGTAACAATATGGTCGATGAAAAGAGATTGAGGCGAATGGAATCCAAAATCGATTCGTGGCGAATCAGAATAAAAGACGACGATGATAGGAAGACCATCGATGAGGTGTTCGATCGTGAAACCCTTCTCTCTGTCTACAAGCTGTTCAAAGATGGGATCTTTGATACGGTGGACTTCCCCATATCCACCGGAAAGGAGGGCAGCGTTTTCAAGTGCTCCCGCCCCGACGGAAGCGTCGCGTTGAAGGTATACAGAATCTCAACAGCCACATTCAAACACATCTCCAAATACATCGTTGGTGACCCGAGGTTTGGGGGCGTTCAGAAAAACCGCAAGAAGGTAATCCATATGTGGGCAAGAAAGGAATACCGCAATCTGGAAAGAATGACATCGGGTGGCGTACGAGTGCCTAAGCCACTAGCTTGTCACAAGAATATGATTGCTATGGAGTACATCGGTACGGAAGAAATGCCAGCGCCTCTTCTGAAGGACGTTATCGTGGAGTCCCCAAAGAGGGTCTTTGATGATGTCATTGAGAACATGAGAAGGATTCATGATGTGAGTCTCGTACATGGTGACATAAGCGAATATAACATCCTGATGACGGATGAGACACCCGTAATAATCGACGTGGGCCAAGGCGTCCCTCTAGAGCACGCAATGGCTGAGGAATGGTTGCGGAGGGACATAGTGAACATAGTCAGATACTTCAGCAAGCTTGGAGTGGAAGCAGAATTCGAAGAGGTAAGCAGACGAGTGAGGGGTGGATAATATGCTCTACGTCAAGATTCCCATGAAAAGGGTTGGTGTTCTCATTGGGGAAAAAGGTGAGACCAAGAAGAAACTCGAAGAGATGACTGGCATAGAGATAACTGTGGATTCCGAGAAAGGGGAAGTCACCATAAACGAGGAGCACGCGGAAGACCCATCAAATGCTCTTAGAGTCAAGGATGTTGTCAAAGCCATTGGAAGGGGATTCTCCGAGAAGAGGGCATTTCGCCTTCTTGAAGATGATATCTTCCTCAAGTTGTTCGACATAAGAGACTATGTCGGCAAGAATCCAAAGAGGGTGAGACAGGTCCGGGCTCGATTGATAGGAACGGGAGGAAAAACGAGAAGGCTTGTCGAGGAGCTCACCGGTGTTGACGTCTCCATATACGGAAATACGGTGGGACTAGTAGGTGACATTGTTCAACTTGGCATAGCGGAAAGAGCCGTTGAAATGCTTCTAGAGGGAAGCAAGCATGCAGCTGTCTATCGCTTCATGGAGGGAAGTCGTGCTGCCTTGAAGATGGCAGAGCTTGGTTTTGAGGATAGCTAGGTCCTTTCAGAAAAGAGATAAATAGGTGCGTGAAGTGTTGGGTTGGTTGCTCCAGTAGGGAGGAGTCGATAATGAAGAAACGTGAGGAAAGATCGATTCTGTGGTTTCGAGAGATAGGAAGAGAGGACGTTCCCTTAGTGGGCGGAAAGGGAGCCTCTCTCGGTGAGATGCTGGTGAATCTTCCTGATGTTCCTGTTCCTGACGGTTTTGCTGTAACGACAAATGCTTACAGATTGGTGCTCCGTGAGACAGGTTTGGATAGTTTCATAAGAGAGACATTGGCTGACCTCGACACCTCTGATATAAAGAACCTCCAGGAAAGGGGGAGAAAGATAAGGGAAGCC
Organism: Thermoplasmata archaeon; assembly: GCA_046761005.1. Classification (GTDB taxonomy): domain Archaea; phylum Thermoplasmatota; class Thermoplasmata; order RBG-16-68-12; family JAGMCJ01; genus JAGMCJ01. The sequence goes on along the minus strand of JBHIFI010000016.1, from coordinate 16,780 downwards.
ATCCTCAATGCAAAAATGCCTCCTGGGCTCGTTTCCAAAATTGAGGATGCGTATACAAAGCTCTGCAGGGAGGCGGGGGTCACAGATGTCGATACTGCAGTTCGAAGCAGTGCAACCGCAGAGGATACCGTTGACGCCTCTTTTGCGGGACAGCAGGAAACGTACCTGAACGTCCGTGGATCGAAAAACGTTGTCCGTGCTGTTCAGGAGTGCTTTGCTTCGCTTTTTACGGATAGAGCGATATCGTACAGGGTGGATAAGAACTTCTCCCATCTCGATACCTATATTTCGGCTGCCGTTCAGCTTATGGTGAGATCTGATCTCGCTTGTGCAGGAGTTATTTTTACTCTGGACACGGAGAGTGGTTTCAGGAATGTCGTTTACATCAATGCATCCTATGGTCTCGGTGAATTTGTCGTTCAAGGTACTGTGAATCCAGATAGCTACTACGTGTTCAAAGTGACAGGTAAGGTTGTAGACAAGAAGCTTGGGCTAAAGGACAGGAAGCTCGTCTATGCGCGGGACGGTGGCACTGTTGAAAAGCCCGTTCCTCCTTCACACAGAAATCGATTTGTTCTCTCAGACAAGGAAGCAGAGCAGCTGGCATCCTGGGCAATGGAAATTGAGAAGCATTATGGGATGCCCATGGACATCGAATGGGCGAAAGACGGAAGGACCGGACATCTCTACATCCTTCAAGCACGTCCAGAAACGGTCCATGCGACGAAGTCAGGCAATGTCTTGGTGACCTACAAGTTGAAGAAAAAGGGAAAGATTATTCTCGATGGGGAAGCAGTTGGCGAAAAAATCGGTCAGGGAAGAGCGAATGTAATAGCATCTGTAAAGGAAATCGGGCGATTCAAAGGGGGAGAGGTACTCATAACTAGCTCGACAAATCCTGACTGGGAGCCGATTATGAAGAAGGCCTCGGCCATTGTTACCGACACGGGCGGGAGAACTTGTCATGCCGCGATAGTCTCTAGAGAGTTGGGAATTCCGTGCATAATAGGAACTGAGAATGGCAGCCAAATGATCAAACAGGGGTCTGATGTCACTGTTGATTGCTCGGAGGGACGAGGACTCGTGTATGAGGGCCTTCTTGACTATGAGGTTCGGTACTCGGAAATCGAGAAAATGCCACGGACCAGGACACATATCATGGTCAACGCAGGTATTCCTGAACTCGCGTTCACACAGGGTCAGCTTCCCCATAACGGTGTGGGATTGGCAAGGGAGGAGTTCATAATAAACTCTCACATCCAGATTCACCCACAAGCGCTCCTGGACTACAGGAAGCTAGTGAGATTTGTGAAGGAAGGCTACAAGAAGGAAATCGAGAAGATTAGAAAATCGGGAAAAGATCCGGAAAAGGAAGAGGAAATTATCGAGAGGAGAGACTACTACGAGGGCGTCATTGAGACGATTGACCGACTCACACAGGGGTACAGGGACAAGGCGCAGTATTTCATAGACAAGCTTGCCTACGGAATTGCCAGAATAGCGGTAGGATTTCATCCCCATGATGTGATAGTTCGTCTGTCCGACTTCAAAACAAATGAGTATGCCAATCTCATAGGCGGGCGATATTACGAACCTGAGGAATCCAATCCCATGATAGGATACAGAGGTGCTAGCCGCTATTACTCGCCACAGTTCAGGGAGGCCTTCGCCCTTGAGTGCAAGGCTCTGCATAAGGTCAGAAGTGAGATGGGCCTGAAAAATGTCCTTGCGATGGTCCCATTTTGTCGTACGCCAGAGGAAGCAAGAAAAGTTATCAATCTCATGGAGAAAAACGGTCTCAGACAAGGAGAGGACGGCTTCCAGGTGTATGTCATGTGCGAGATTCCCAGCAATGTGATTCTGGCGGAAGAGTTCGCCGATATATTCGATGGCTTCTCCATTGGTAGCAATGATCTTACCCAGTTGACTCTAGGATTGGATAGGGACAGCCAACATGTTTCCCATCTTTTTGATGAGAGGCACAGTGCTGTAAAGAAGATGCTTTCAAGGGTGGTCAGGGCGGCGAGAAGGAAGAAAAGGAAGATTGGAATCTGCGGTCAGGCACCCTCAGACTGGCCGTCTATTGCAGCCTTCCTCGTGAAGGAGAGGATTAGCAGCATGTCCCTCAATCCTGACACCGTGGTAAAAACGCGAGCCTTCGTTTATGCTGTGGAATGGGCGCTTAGGAACAAGAAGGACATCTTCACGATGACTGAGAAGGAGATACGCTCAATTCCTGGCCTACAAGACCCACTCAAGATGACAATCCATACCTTTGAATGGAAGATGGGAAAGAGGATGGAAAAAACTCATGTATCGCATAAGCCACTATCGGAGTACGTAATATCCATGAAGTCTCAGGAATCTTGAATCTTTCACCGTGACGGAGTATTTCGATGGATTCACTTACAATAGAAATGGTGATTGGGATACTCTTTTTGGTATCCTTCATCCCACCAATAATCTATGTCATTTGGATAAGGCGCACTGAGAGGTACGAGAGGGAGCCTTGGTGGCAAATAGCGAAAGTCTTTCTCTGGGGAGCAATAGTTGCCGTTATAGTCGCTCTCATATTGAGCTCTCTGATAATCGGCATCCTTGGGGAAACGATTCAAAGAGAGTACTACTGGCTTAGGCCAGGATCACCCATTTGGATTCTCCTACTGGTTTCACTTATTGTGCCTCTGGTTGAGGAATTTGCAAAGGGTATGGGTGTTTACACTGCGAGAAGATCCATAAGTGAACCCGAGGATGGGATGGTTTACGGCGGTGCCTGTGGCCTCGGATTTGCCGCAACTGAGAACCTAGTCTATGGACTTTTCGCCTACGTTACGATAGCAGATTTCAGAGCCTCGATTAGCCTCATACTCATAAGGTCTATATCTTCCGCGCTGCTCCATGCGAGTGCCACTGCCGTCATGGGATACGGTGTGGGAAGAAGTTTGCTTTTCTCGGGAAAAGCAAGCGTCCTTCCCTATTATCTTCTGGCTGTCTTCATGCATGGCGTATTCAATTATCTTGCATCATTTGAAATCATATACCAGGATCCGACGGCTGTTCTGTACGGCTTTTCCCTTGCCATTATTTTTGCGATTGCCACTTTCAGCCTCATCAGATATGGCATTCGAGCGAAGGACTACAGATAGTTTCTTTTTCATCATCGACATTTAGGAAAGGTGAGATGAAAGAGGAGTTTGAGCTTGAAGGAAGGGCCTATTCTAGGAATAAGGGAGACTTCAAGAAGATATTGAGGAAGTATGGCTTGAAGTGGAAAGGTTCGATGAATAATTTTCAATGGGTGGGGAAGAGCGACAAGGTCACCGCTTATTTCGACAGAGACGAGCTGAGAGATGTCACCCTCAAGGCGCGATTTGTTTGGGAGGGGAAAAAGAAGACCGATTTTCTCTCTGATCTGATCGACTGGATCAAAGCCTTGGAAGGTAGGCCCGCGAAGAGAAAACGGAAGCTATCAAAGGAATCAAAAGAGAAGATTCAGAGAGAACTTGAATTCTGGGACAAGATCCACCAGCCGCCAATTGAAAGGATGAAGGCTGAGGGGAGGCCCAAGTCATGGATATTGAAGGATATCGAGGACTGGAAGATGAGGCGAAAAGAAAAGGAAAAAGAACTGAAGAGGAAATATGCCTAGGTTAGACCTTCAAGATCGGAATCCTCTGTCAGAAAGGTATCATAGCATTGGAAACAGTATCCGTTCCTCCTGTCGCCGGGAAGAAGAATCAATCGGCAGCCGCATTTTCTGCAGGCCCCCTTCTTTTCAGCGTCATTGGCAAATCTCCTGGTATCTAGACGTAACTTCATCGCCTTTCCCCCTCATCTCAAGACCTGCATTAGGGGGAATAAATGGAGGATATTAAAACGTTTGTGAACGCTTTTGACTAGATCTCGAACTTGTCAATTTGATTAGTCTTATATGCTCGCATATTCTTCCCCTCTTGTTGAGCCCACTTGAGAAAAGGGGAGAAGGAAAGCGCTGCAGTTTCATATCCATTGAAGGAATAGACGGTTGCGGCAAGACTACAATTTCTGAGTTCATATGTGAGTGGTTGGATTCAAAGGGATTCGATGTCATCTATACCGTTGAACCCACCACCACCTGGATTGGAGATTGTGTAGAGAGGGGCTTCTCCGAGCCTGTCAGCGCCTTTACCGAAGCATTGCTATTCATGGCTGATAGGGCAGAGCATTCTCTTCAGATAAGGAAGTGGATTTCGGAGGGAAAGATTGTCATCTCCGATCGATATATTGATTCCACTCTTGCCTATCAGGGAGCCTCCCTTCAAGGTGAAGGTCTGAAAAACGCCGTAGAGTGGCTTAAGGACGCAAGCGCACCTTACATATTGGCACCGGACATAACAGTATTCTTGGGCGTTGAACCAGCAGTCTCGTTGCAGAGAATTTCGAACCGATCTGGAAAGACAAAATTCGAGAGCCTCGATTTCTTGATTGAGGTGGATAGGATATACAGGGACTTGTCGAAAGCAGAGGAGAGATTCAGAATCGTCGATGCCTCTCAGCCCTTGGATAGAGTCAAAAGGGATGTCATTAAGATTCTTGAATCTGAGATCTAGTTCTTTATGAACTCATATGCTCCATTGTTGTTTCTGGTGCCATTCTGCCTTAAGAAAGCCTTTGCGAAGAGAGTGGCATTGGCATAGTTGCCTCGCTCTAGCTCTATTAGGAAGGCTTTTCCAAAGAGGGCCTTTCTTTTAGCTCTCGCTGAGCTAAGAAGCATCACAAAAAAAGGGAAATCGAACCTATAATAAGGCTGCCTCACCAAAATCATAATTGATTTTCACAATCGGAAGTCTGCAAAAGTTTTTAATTCAGTGAGTCCATTAAGATTCGATGGGGTGCACAGATGGTCTCATCCTTTAATCAGACATTTGAATCCATATCCCAGGTAGATGCTCCCGAGGAGGTCGTGGGGATCGTCTATGGCGATGTGGGAAGCCTCTCTCTCCGATGCACAGTTACAGAACCCCTAGAGAAGAATGAATATGTTCAGATTTTTCACGAGACATGTGGTTATGTTTTGGGGCAGGTCGATGAGATTGAAAGAAAGACTGACCTGTCCATAGAGAAGGCTCAGCAGATATCAGAGGGCCGTAACGTTGAGATAGAAGAGAAAGTTGTTGCAGTCATATCCGTAATCGGCTTTAGAGATGACAGAAATCTCCTCCAGGTTCCTCATACACCCTTCCGTGCGGGCGAGGTCGTATACAGAGCGAAGGAGGATCTCATCTGCCGAGTCATCGGCCTCAATAATGACGAGAGGAAAGGAGCATACTTGGGACTGCTTGGCGGTCATGATGTTCCGATCCTTGTCGATATCAACTCTCTCGTGCAAAGGCACGTCAGCATACTAGCAAAAACGGGTGGCGGGAAGAGCTATGCTGCAGGAGTCCTTATCGAAGAGTTCATCAAACATGATGTGACCACAGTGATAATCGATCCTCATGGTGAATATACTTGCATGAAGATGCCGGCCGAATATACGGAATCAATGAAGAGATTCAATGTCTCTTCAAAGGGGTATCGCAACAAGATAATGGAGTTCTCTCCAGATACGAAGATCAACCCAGATGCCAGACCACTCAGATTCACCCTCAGGAATCTGGATGCTCGAGAAATCCTCGGCCTCACAAATCTGAAGAGCATACGCTCAAACCTTTTGGCTCTGCGAAGAGCACTCGATGTTCTCAAGAACTCCAGAAAGGATTACAACTTGAGCGATATAATCGCAGTCCTAGAAAGCGAGGATGACCCCTCAAATTTCAGCTTGATGAACGAACTTGAATATCTGAGGGAAGTGGAGATTTTTTCAAGAGAGGGAACAAGAATAGACGAGCTGATTGCAAAGGGAAAGGCCTCAATCATAAATCTGAAGGGCGTTCCTCCTGACATTCAGGAGCTTGTAGTCAATAGGCTCGCGACCGCCCTGTTCGAACTCAGAAAGCTGAACAAGATTCCTCCCCTCATGCTCGTTCTTGAGGAGGCGCACAATTTCTGTCCGCAACAGGGACAGGCAGCTTCATCAAAGATTATGCGAATCATTGCCTCGGAGGGAAGGAAGTTTGGTCTAGGATTGCTCGTTTTGTCACAGAGAGCTGCCAAGATTGACAAAAACGTTCTGAGTCAGTGTAACACTCAAATAATTCTCAAGCTGACGAATCCCAATGATTTGAAGGCGGTGGTTGCATCAGTCGAAGGTCTGACCACGGGAATGACGGATGAAATTCAAAGATTGTCGATTGGTGTGGCCTTGGTCGTAGGAGGGAATATAACTGTTCCCCTGTTTGTCCAAATCAGACCAAGGGAATCAGAGCACGGCGGGCAATCCGTGAAGGTGATTGCGGGCTAAACAATTAATAGAGTTCTTGGGATGGTGTCATCGGTGTCCGTCTTTGATCTGGAATCCGATCTCGTGGAAAAAGATATAGAGATCACGCGCAAGGCCCTTGACAAGGTAACGATAGCGGCTCCAGAGAAATCACACCTTAGAAAGATAGCTGAGGACTTTCTTCTGATGAGCAGATCATATTTCAAGGATGCGCTTTATTTCTATGAGAGAGGGGACCTTGTGAAGGCCTTTGGATGCGTCAATTATGCACATGGCTGGCTTGATGCGGGTGCCAGACTGGGACTCTTGGAAACCGGAGGAGACTACAAGCTCTTCACTCTTCTCGAATAGGTGAAACTAGATGAGCTCCTTCGTTTTCAATGGAACATAGAAAAATCTTGCCGAAATCGAGAAGTCTGTATCTCAATTTGTGTACGTCACCCACGGCAAAAACGGAGTTTCCCAGCATCGACATGCTGGCCATTCCAAGCCCCTCGCAAGCATTCACCGCCTCTTCAACCGCTTCGGAAATCAGCCCTGTTTGTCTTGCAAACTCGAGCGAAAGACGGAAAAAATTGTCTATGGATGACTCGTTACCGAAGTCCCTGACAAACTTGCTCCCCAATTTGCTACTTTTCTCCACAATTGCTTCGTTGGTCAGGATATCTCTTGTAGATAACGAAGGACCCACTATGCAGAGAACAAGATCCCTTTCCACATCGTGTTTCTGAATCTTTCCGTAAGGCGAAACGCCGGGTTTCGTTCTTACGACAAGACCTCCCATGGACTGCGGAAAGACGTCCCCCAATCCAGTCATGCACTCAACCTCTGCTTTGTGGGCGGCCTGCAAGACCTCATTCTTACTAAGTTCCAAGTCAAGGGCCTCGTTGACCGCGATCGCAGAACTCAGGGCTCCCGCTCCGCTCATCCCAAACCCTTGAGACACAGGTAATTGAGCCTCACTGTTAACCTCAATGTGGACATTTCGCTCAATCGGAAGATTCATGATCGCACTTTTTGTCACTGGTGCATCAGATGCTTGACCGTTTATCCTTACATCGATTGAAGTGGCATCTGATTCTCTAATGACAACGCCGGTGTGGACTCCATGGGATATGCAGATTCCCGCACCCCTTGAGCCCATTTTATAGGGGTCCTCGTCAGGGCAAACCTGAAAAAATCCCGTGATGTGCCCAGGACAGAAGGCAACGGCATCATATGCCATGTATCACAGCACTCCATATCTGATGTGCGAGAGTCGCCTTGGTGCCTGATATGCTTCTCGAGTTTCCAGATTCATTCAGAAGTATGATCTTCCCGCTCTCCCTGCCTATGTTCTTAACGTCGTTTGCAACCATGAGATCGAGTTTCGAGCTCTTCAATTTCTCGAGTGCCTTTTTCTTGAGTTGGGAATTAGAAAGCCCAGATTCCAGCTTGAAGCCGATGATTTTGATTTTCTTGCTTTTCTTTCGAATGAGATCGACGATTTTTGGAGTAGGTGTCAATTCGATTGATAGCGACTCTTTCTTCGAGCTGACCTTGCCTCTGATTCTTTTCGGGCGGAAATCAGATATCGCCGCCGGAACGGCACAGAAGTCACACCTAATATTCTTGATCAATCTTGAAATGTCTGAGGCTGAATTGAACCTCCTCACTTTGATATAGCTTGGAGGATTGGTCTCTGCCCTGCCAAACCAAAGCTCAACTCCCGCACCTCTTTCGTAAGCGTCTCTCGCCAGCTCCACACCCATTCGGCCTGAGCTGCGGTTTGTGATAACCCTAACATCATCAATCTCCTCTTCCGTGGAGCCAGCTATCACTATGACCTTCTTTCCTTTCATATCGGAGCCCGAAAGGGTTCTCACGAGAGCCGAAACAATCTCGTCAAGGTCTGCCATCTTTGCCTTGTTTTCCTCGATTTTGGGACCGACAAAGGCTATACCCAACTTCGCGAGTTTAGCCATGTTTTCCCTCAAAATCTTCTGATTGTACATAGACTCGTGCATCGAAGGAGCGATGAGAATAGGGATTCCCGATCCCAATGCAGAGCAGGCAAAGGTCGCGACAGGTAAGTCTGCAACCCCGCAAGCTATCTTTGAGATAGTGTTGGCTGTCGCGGGTGCTATCAGCAAAACACTGGCGCTGCCATCCATCCCGCAAAGGTCAACATAAGGGACACTACCATCCAGCTCAACAATGGGTTTCTTCCCGCTTGCAAACTCGATGGAATTCGGATGGATGATTCTCTGCGCTTCCTCGGACATCACGGGAACGATATCAGCGCCGTGTCGAATCAACTCTCGGATGAGCTTGACCGATTCGACGGCTGCAATGCTTCCGGTTATCCCAAGAACTATGGTCTTACCTTCGAGCTTTTTGCTTTTGATACCTCTTATAGCTTCAGAGGGATGCACGCATTGCGATTAGTGTGCAACCATTTATAGCTTGTTGTTAACCCACACTTTTATCATTTTGGCTTGAATATCCGTTCCCATCTAATGAGAAAGCCAAATGTGAGCGGTCCGAGAATCGATGAGATAATGGTGCTTCTTTCTAACCGCTATCAGGTTGGAGCCTTTCCAGGAAAGGGGAAGGGAACTACCATAAGGCGGGAGATGAGGGATCCGTATCGTGTATTGATATCGACAATTCTCTCACATAGGACAATGGATGAGAACACTAACCAGGCCGCTACGAACCTCTTTAGAGTTTTTCCTACACCGGAGTCACTGGCGGGTGCTAACATTCGGGAAATAGAAGAACTTATCAGGCCAGCAGGTTTCTACAAGGTCAAGGCAAGGAACATAAAGAGGGTCGCTTCTCTTCTCGTCAAGGAACATCAAGGAAAGGTCCCTGAGGATCTAGATTCCCTTCTCAAGCTTCCTTCGGTGGGAAGAAAGACCGCAAATTGCGTTCTTGTGTACGCATTCGGAAAGCTAGCCATTCCTGTGGACACGCACGTGCACAGAATCTCAAATAGGCTAGGTCTGGTACAAACTAGGAATCCCCGCCAGACGGAGGAAGCTCTTTCGAGAGTTGTTCCAAAGAAATACTGGCTCAGGTTGAATGAGCTTTTTGTGAAGTTCGGCCAAGAGATCTGCAGACCAATAGCACCACTCTGCTACGATTGTCACCTTGCGGAGCTTTGTGAAAGCTATCCTATTGCAACGGCAGGAAGGAAGAATGAGGATAGAAAGGATTGATATCAAAGAAATGCTTCTGGAGAGAGAGGAAGAGTTTGTTATTGCTACCGGCTCCTCCAAATCCGTGGTCAATTTTGTTGCCAGAATCGAGGCAGAGGAATCTTATGGGTTGGGAAGTTGCTGTCCTTCGAGTGTTACGGGAGAGACCCCTGAGAGCCTCCGCGAAGATTTGCGTACTATGAAGAAGGAGCTCATCAGAGAAGAGGCGACAAATATCCAGGCACTCAACGAGAAAATGTTCTCCGTCCGTCCAGATAGTAACTGCGCAAGGGCGTGTATGGATATCGCGGTATGGGATTTGGTCGCAAAGGCTGCTGGTGAACCCCTGTACCAGATGCTAGGTGGGAGCACCGAGAGAATGATGACAGATATGTCGATTGGCATTATGGACATAGACCTGACCGTCGAAAAAGCGAAATCTTTCGCTTCACGCGGGTTCAGGGCGATAAAGATGAAGGTAGGTCTTGACATCGACGAAGATGTTGCCAGACTCCAGGCGGTAAGGGAGGCGCTACCTAAAGACATAATCCTTTCCGTTGATGCAAATCAAGGTTATTCATACGACCAGGCGGTTGAATTTGTGAAGACAACGAAGGATCTGCATCTTGCCTATATTGAGCAACCGGTATCCCGAGATGACTTTGAGGCCCTGAAGAAGCTCAGAGAGGTATCTACAATCCCGATAATGGTCGACGAATCCTTCAAGAATGTTGAAGAGGCTATTTCGATTCTTTCTGGTGGGATTGCCGATCTTCTGAACATCAAGGTTCTCAAGTGCGGTGGGATTACGGAGTCTCTCAGAATTGACTCGATATGCGATTCCTTCAATGCCGGAACACAAATTGGCTGCTACTCCGAATCTGCCCTATCCATAGCGGCGGGTCTACATCTCGCACTTGCGGGGAGCTCCGTCAAGTATCTAGATTTGGATTCCCATTTTACGTTCTTGAATGATTTCGCAAAAGATGCACTCGCGTTTGAATCGGGCTTTCTCACCGTCTCCGGAAAGCCAGGTCTAGGCGTTGAAATCGATTTCGACTCCCTCGATTGACTCAGGCTCGGGCTCCTCCGCCTCGGCGACGTCCTCTGTAACGAGCCTTGCAACCGCCTCAACTTTGTCTTTCGCCTTCATCCTCATCATCTTGACGCCCATCGTTGCCCTTCCCTGGATTCGTATTCCTGCCACCGGGATTCTTATTATCATTCCCTTGACGCTAGTAATTATCAGCTCATCTTCTTCCTCGACTTTCTTTGCACAGACAACGGGACCGTTCCTCTTGCTCGTAATGATGGTTATCACTCCCATCGCCCCCCTCCTCGTCCTTCTGTAAGAAGAGACGGGAGTTCTCTTGCCATAGCCATTCTCGGTAACGGTGAGTAGAACAGAATCTTCGTCAACCACGGCCAGGCTCGCCACTCTGTCGTTCCCCTTGAGGCGAATTCCCTTGACACCCATCGAATATCTGCTCAGCGGTCGGACATCCTTTTCGGAGAACCTGGCAGCTTTGCCTTGCCTCGTTGCGAGTATGATCTCCTTGTTCCCGTCAGAGAGGCTCACTCCCACGACACTGTCGCCTTCTGCGAGCTTTATCGCCCATATTCCCGTGATTCTAGGTCTGCTATAGGCCTTCAGCGGCGTCTTCTTTATCCTTCCTCTGCGCGTTGCAAATACGAGATAGTGAGAATCATCGAATTCCTTAATCGGAATCATTGCACTGATACTCTCTCCTCTCTCCAGCCTTGGAATCAGGTTCACAATGGGCTTTCCTCTCGCATGTCTTCCCCCTCTAGGCAATCTCCAAGCCTTTAGCCAGTGAACTCGCCCCTTGTTTGTGAAGAAGAGGATGAAGTTGTGGGTCGAGGTCACGAATAGGTCTACGACGTAGTCTTCTTCTTTGGTTTCCATACCGATGAGACCAACACCTCCCCTCTTCTGCTTCCTGTACGTGTCCAATGGGAGCTGTTTTATGTACCCGCTGTTCGTAATTGTAACAACGACATCCTCAACTGGGATGAGATCCTCTATCTCAAGGTCCTGCGGGTGAGTCTCTATCTCCGTTCTCCTCTCGTCTCCGTACTTCTTCTTGAGTTCAAGAACCTCTTCTTTTACTATTTGGAGGATTCTCTCCTCCGATGCTAGTATTGCTTCCAAATCTTCTATCGTTCTCTCAAGCTCCTCCCTCTCCTTGTGGAGCCCTTCTATTTCGAGCCCAGTTAGCTTTTGAAGCCTCATTTCAAGAATAGCCTTGGCTTGAATGTCTGTCAAATCGTACTTCTCTGTTAGGCCCTTTTTCGCATCCTCCACACTTCTTGATTTCCTTATGAGCTCTATGACATCGTCCAGATTATCAACCGCCGTGATTAGCCCTTCCACAATGTGATCCCTCTCTTTCGCCTTGTTCAGGTCGAATTCACTCCGCCTCCTGATGATCTCCTCCCTGAAATGGATGTAGCACTGAAGAGTCTCCTTGAGGGTCAAGACCTTGGGTTCGCCATTCACCAGAGCGATGTTTATTATGCCGAAGGAGGACTCCATCTGGGTCCTCGTGTAGAGTTGATTGAGAACAACATCCTCATTGGCGTCCCTTCTGAGATCCATGACGATCCTCATTCCCTCCCTGTCGCTCTCATCCCTCAGGTCGACGATTCCATCGATTTTCTTGTCCCTCACCAGTTTCGCGATGTTCTCGAGGAGAGAGGATTTGTTGACCATATAGGGAATCTCGGTGACGACGACTGACCTTTTCTTCCGACTTGTCTCAACCTCCGCTTTTGCGCGAATCCTCACAACTCCCCTTCCCCTATGATACGCCTCGACGACTCCTCTCGTTCCGTAGAGTATACCTCCGGTGGGAAAGTCCGGGCCTCTTATGACCTCTAGAATCTCCTTCGTATCCGCTTCAGGATTCTCGATCAGAAGGACTATTCCGTCAACTATCTCCGAGAGATTATGGGGAGGCATGTTTGTGGACATTCCCACAGCGATTCCGCTAGAGCCGTTGACAAGAAGGTTCGGAAGTCTCGCCGGCAAAACCTCTGGTTCTTTCAAGGAGCCATCGAAGTTGTCCGCGAACTCCACAGTATCCTTATTGATATCAGTCAGCAACTCGTCCGCTATCTTCTTCAGCCTGCATTCTGTGTATCTCATCGCGGCCGCTTCATCTCCGTCGACTGATCCAAAATTCCCCTGCCCGTCGATGATCGGATATCTCAGACTGAAATCCTGCGCCATTCTCACCAGGGCATCATAAACGGCAGTATCTCCGTGCGGGTGGTATTTTCCTAGGGTTTCTCCAACGACCCTGGCACATTTTCTGTGAGGTTTGGAGGAATCCAGGCCCAAGTCTTTCATGGCGTATAGGATTCTTCGATGGACGGGTTTCAGACCATCCCTCACGTCTGGAAGGGCCCTTCCTACTATCACGCTCATTGCATAGTCGATATAGGAGCTTTCCATCTCCCGCTCAATAGGCCTTATGATGGTTCTCGATTCAGCCTCTTCCTCCAACTGACCACCTACACATCCAGATTCACAACTTCAAGGGCATGAGCTTGTATGAACTCCCTCCTCGGCTCAACCGTGTCGCCCATGAGAATGGTGAAGATGTCTTCTGCCCTGGCAGCATCCTCTATTGTCACTTGTTTGAGAATCCTCGTATCTGGATCCATCGTCGTTTCCCACAGCTGGTGGGAACTCATTTCTCCAAGTCCCTTGTACCTTTGGATGGAAACCCCACGTCCCAGCTCCTCCAGTTTTTCCGTCCTCTTCTTTTCCGTGTACACATAGTGAGTCGTCTTTCCTTTTCTCAGACCATAGAGGGGCGGCTGCGCGATGTATACATAGCCCTGCTCTATGAGCTGCTTCATATGTCTGTAGAAGAACGTCAGGAGAAGGGTTCGTATGTGAGAACCATCGACATCTGCGTCGGTCATGATGATAATCTTGTGATATCTCAGCTTCTGCAAAGAGAACTCGTCTCCGATGCTCGTACCCAAGGCTGTGATGAGAGTCCTTATCTCAGTGTTCTTGAGGACCTTGTCCAGTCTCGCCTTCTCCACATTGATGACCTTCCCACGCAGCGGGAGGATGGCTTGGAATCTTCTGTCTCTCCCCTGCTTCGCATTGCCACCCGCCGAATCGCCTTCCACGATGAAAAGCTCGGCCAACGCAGGATTCTTTTCACTGCAATCAGCCAACTTCCCTGGCAGACTCAGACCCTCCAGAAATCCTTTCCTGCGGGTCAGCTCTCTTGCCTTTCTTGCGGCCTCTCTTGCCTGTGAAGCGAGCAAAGATCTCTGTATGCAGGTTTGTGCCACTTTCGGGTTCTCGAGAAGAAACTCGCCGAGCTTCTCCGATATCACGCTGTCGACGAGTCCCCTCATCTCGCTGTTTCCGAGCTTGGTCTTCGTTTGCCCCTCGAACTGCGGCTCAGGAAGCCTGATGCTCAGAATTGCGGTCAGACCCTCTCTTACGTCCTCACCTCGAAGAGTCTCGTCTCTAGACTTGAAGAGCTTCTCTTTCCTAGCATAATCATTGAATGTTTTTGTGAGGGCAGATCTCAGCCCACTCAGATGGGTCCCACCCTCGATGGTCGCAATATTGTTAGCGAACGTGTGGATATTCTCTGAGTAAGCGTCCGTATACTGCATGGCCAGTTCCATGTGAACGTCATTTCTGTCAGCTTCAAGATAGATAGGTTCCTCGTGGAGAGGATTCTTGATTCTGTTCATCCACAATACGTATTCGACAACTCCGCCCTCGAAGCGAAAGGTATCGGATCTTTCAGGCTCCTGCTGTTTCAATATTATCTTCACACCCTTGTTGAGGAAGGCGTACTCCCTCATTCTAGTGCAAAGCGTATCGTAATCGAACTCCGTGTTCTCAAATATCTCTGAATCGGGTTTGAATGTGATTATCGTCCCCGTACCGTCGACTTCTCTGACGGGTTTGACCTCTCCAACTGGCTTCCCCCTTTCGTATCTCTGAGACCATTCCTTTCCTTCCCGATGGACGCTGACCTCAAGCCATTCTGATAGTGAATTGACCACGGAAAGTCCCACGCCGTGGAGGCCACCCGAGACCTTGTATGTTTTCCTATCGAATTTCCCTCCTGCGTGCAGCTTCGTCATTACGATTTCGAGCGCTGACTTCTTGAACTTCGGATGTGGGCCAATTGGAATTCCCCTTCCATCATCGACCACAGTGACGCTTCCATCCTTGCCGAGGAGAACGCCAATATTCTTGCAGGCTTCCGCCATGGCTTCATCGATGCTGTTATCCACGACCTCATAGACGAGATGATGCAGTCCCCTGTCATCGGTACTTCCGATGTACATGCTGGGCCTTTTGCGGATTGCCTGAAGGCTCTCGAGAACGACTATATCCTCCTCTCTGTACGATGCCTCTTCCTTCATCTAATTCTCTGTCCTTTCCTAATGCCTGTGCATCCCATTTTTCGTACTTACCCTATACCCCCACGACTATTTAATGATTTTTGGAATGTCTGGATGGTGCTGTTTTGGCATCATTTTTCGGGGAAAAGCTTAAATATGGAGAGCCGCAAGAAACAGAGCCCTAGCGTGCCTTTCTCACGACCCCTTTCTTGGCATCCTCAAGATGGATTCCTAACTTCCCTAGCTCGCTCCTAATCCAGTCGGCTGTCTCATAGTCCTTCTTTGACCGCGCCCTTTCTCTGACCTCGATCAGGAGACCCAGAATCTTGTCCACTAGCTCGGGTTGGCCCTCCCTCTCTCGGAATAATCCAAGAACATCACCCAAATTCTCGAAGACACGAATGGCCTTACCAACAGAGTCTTTGTCTGCATTATTCGCTATCCCAACATTGAGTTCTCGCGAAAGCTCGAATAGCGTGCTTATCGCCTCGCGGGTGTTGAAATCATCATCCATGGCTTCTTCGAATTCCTTCTTGACCTCTTCTGCTGATTCCACCAGCTTTTTTCCCGCCTCATTCTCCCCGCTCACCGCTCTATTGAGGTGCTGCCTCCCCGCCTCGAGTGAATCCAGTAGTCTCTGAAAGCTTCTTTTCGCCTCTTCCAGCTGGTCCCTGCTGAAATCTATGGGACTCCTGTAGTGCGCGTACAGCAAGAAGAACCGTAGAACTTCTGGTTTGTATTCATTTAGGGCGTCTCTGATTGTCCAGAAATTGCCTAGGGATTTCGCCATCTTTTCTCCTTCGACGTTCAGCACTCCTGTGTGCAGCCAGTACTTGACATATGGCTCAACGCCCGTAAGGGCCTCGGCCTGGGCGATCTCGGATTCGTGATGGGGGAATATGAGTTCCGTCGCTCCTCCGTGAATGTCGTACTGGGCGCCGAAGTGGGCCATGGCAATTGCGGTATCCTCAATATGCCAACCAGGTCTTCCCATTCCCCAGGGGCTTTCCCACGCGGGTTCTCCTGGCTTCTGCCTCTTCCAGAGGGCGAAATCTTCCGGGTTTCGTTTCCTTTCGTCTATTTCCACTCTCGCTCCCGCCCTCAGCTCGTCGAGTTTTTGGCGGGAAAGTTTTCCGAAATCCTTAAACTTCCTGACCTCGAAATAGACATTGCCATCGACCTCGTATGCATAGCCCTTTTCCAAAAGGCCCTTTATTTGCTCGATGATTTCGGACATGTGATCGGTTGCCTTTGCGTATACATTGATGCTTTCTACACTGAGGGCGCCCATGTCTTCAAGGAAATACCTGAAGTATTCCTCAGCAAGCTCTGCTTCTGGAATCCCTGTCTCTTTCGACCTCTCGATAATATGATCGTCCACGTCCGTGACGTTCTGAAGGTAGAGGACATTGTATCCTTTGTATCTGAGGTATCTCGCAATGGCGTCGAATGCAACATAGGTCTTGGCGTGACCTAGGTGCGAGTAATCATAGGGAGTGACTCCGCACACGAACATGGTCACTCTTTTGCCTTTGAGAGGAATAAACTCCTCCTTCTTCCTTGTCAAGGTGTTATAGACGAGCATGCCAGTCACTAAGCAAATGCCGAGGGAGGGAGTCGAACCCCCGCAAAACCGCTCTGCAGGCGGTCACATTAGCCGCTCTGTCACCTCGGCTTCTTCGAAAGTCTATCGTGCTCATCGATATTTAAGGTTTTTATGGCGGCAATTTTTCCACATCTGGGGGAATTCCACCTTTCAAAGCTCCAGAAAAATGATTAATATCTCCTATCGGATGGCTTACCGATGGATTTCAAGATTATT
>JBHIFI010000015.1:0-36675 GCA_046761005.1 Thermoplasmata archaeon | reverse complement strand
AGAAACGGATCAATATTCTCGTAGTATAGAAGACCTCCAGACGCTTGACCAACTATAACATCGAGGTCGCCATCAGAATCCATATCGGCCAAATCTATTGTGCTGTAATCGTTCACCCGTATGTCAACGTCCGCCATCTGTTCGAACTTCAAGGTCAGATTGCGTCTAAGCCAATTAGGAGCACGTTCAATCGCGTCTACAACCTGTTGAGGAAATCCTGCGAGATGATTTGCCAGTGGCATTTCCTCTATGCTTTCGTTGAAGCCATCGTAGAATATGAAATACTCTCTGCCTGCAGGGACCACAACCTGTTTACTTATCTGCTGAAGAATTGCGCCATTGGGGCTAGTTTCATCGCTTCCCGCCAGGAGGACAGCATTCTCCGATCTTTCACGATCTGGAGTCTTCAATCTTTCTTGAGACTCGCCTACAGTGCCTACAAGACTGGACACAATCAGTGCCAGCAGAATGGCCTGAACTGTTGAGACACGAACAATCTTCATCAAACAGCTTGAAACCATA
This sequence comes from Thermoplasmata archaeon, assembly GCA_046761005.1. GTDB lineage: Archaea > Thermoplasmatota > Thermoplasmata > RBG-16-68-12 > JAGMCJ01 > JAGMCJ01. The sequence continues at coordinate 36,153 of JBHIFI010000015.1, read as the reverse complement.
CCAGCTCCTCCTCTCTCCACTATGACGACACACTCTAATGAGGCAGATTTATCAATCCCTTGGACTCTATTTATACTTGTCGCGTTTTTCTATTCATCATCTGGTGGAGGCGGAGCAAGAACTTCGACGGGCACTCGATAACCCTTCCTTGACACGAGCAAATCCGTGGAAACCCCTCCAATCAGAATTATGAGATTGACTAAGAGACCAACGGTAATCAAATTGCCCGCTTCTGGTATTCTCAGGATGCCTGTGAGGAAGGAAAGAATTGCGATTATCACCTCCAACAGCGACAGAGGAATTGTAAGCACAAAAATAGTGAAGAATCTATCTCTGGCAAACTTCCTCGTGAGGGAACGATAATCAAGAACACCCAATTTTTCACCTATGGGTAAACTCCTCATTTGCTTTCGATATGTTTTTCTCTCTTCATCTGACGCTTCTCTTGGCATCGGAACGTATCTGTCTAGAGGTCTCAAGTATCCCGTGAGTATCCCAACAAGAAGGAGAATGAGAGCGAATAGCAGCGCAAGAAAAGGCTTCCAGTTGTGTTCTTTCTCTACCTCCAAGACTTCTATCACGAATCTGATGACATTGTTGCTTTCATTGGCTTCGGATACAGAGTCCAAATAATCCGCCTGGAATTCCACCACATAGGTTCCATTTCTCTTGGGAGCTTGCCAGGTGGCCTCAATTTCTCCCGTCATTCTTCTCGGAATGAGAGTTCCTTCAACCTCTCTCCCAAAGGGAATGTTAGACGTTGTCTCGTTGTAAAATGCGTTATCAAAGGGTCCTCCGGTAGTGTAGTTCCCTATGTTTTTCACGAATGCTGAGAGGACTAGGATCTCGCCCGCTTGAGCTTGATAAGGCCCATTATAGGGAAGCCCATTGATCTCAGGGTTGACTGGCAATAGATCTGGCGGGAGTGGTGTCACCAACAGAACTACCTCGAGCGTGTTATTCGTCTCATTGGTTTCAAGAATCTCATCATAGAAGTCGACCTCGAATACTACGCTCGTATTCAAGTAATCCATCGGTGCATCCCAGCTGATATTGAACCATTGATATGTTCCTGGTGCGAGCGGAGGAACGTTCAAGAGGAGGAGAGGATTCTCGCTCTCGTTTATGGAGACGAAGAAGCTGGCGGGGGTTACATTGCTACCAGCATTGAAGGCAACACAAGTAAGCAGTACAGTTTCCCCTCCGGTCACTGCAACTGGAGCAATATGAGGGGAATCATTGACAAGAAAATCAATGGCAACAATATCTGGCCCCACTACACGGAACAATATGTTGAACTCGTTATTCTCCTCATTGATTTCGGAAACATTGTCCATAAGGTCTGCGAAAATTGTGACGAAATAATCACCCAAAAGCCGCGGATTCGGCCAAGCGATTTCTGCCAGCGAAAGGAAGGATGATGGGTCCAAAGGCCCCAATGGACTGCTCAGATTGAACAGCTCGGTACCGCCAAGAAATCCTACACTGAACATGCCCGCTGGAAAGCCTCCCTGATTGCGAATTGTGACATCAAGATGAATTTCCTCGGAGATGTCCACAATCACGGGGTCAACAGGAGAATCCGAATACTGGTACTGAGTGATTTTCCCGCTGACGTTTATTGTGACGTTCGAGGGGATCAAATCAGGGCCTTTGACGACAATATTCAGGATGAACACGTTATTTGTCTCGTTCAACTCTTCAATGTCGTTCGCAGAATCGGAAACTATCATGATCGTGTGCGTGCTAGGAAAACCGGGATTCACCCAAGTTGAGTTGGTCAGGGTACGCTCATTGGAATTCAGAGGTTCACTTAGGTTCGAATGGAAAACAATCGAGTTGTTAGAGAATTCCGTAAGGAATGTTCCATTCGTTCCGAAATTTCCCTGGTTCTCTATTGTAGCTTCAATATGAACCACGGAAGTGATGTCGACTTCGACGGTCGGTGATTCGGGATATGTATATTGGGTAGTCAAACCGTCCACTGTCAAATTGACCTCTTTGGGAATGATATCAGGACCTCCGACGACGAGGTGAATGGTGAAGGTGTTGTTCATCTCACTCGCCTCCTGCACCTGGCTTCTGTTGTCAACAGTGATGTTGACATAGTGATTTCCCAAGTTGAAAGGGACGGTGAATCCCGTGAATGAGTAGGGCCCGGCCGTGGAGCCCGGGAGCAGGTAGGGAACATCGCTCCATTCTGCGATTTCCTTCTCAATGGGGTTCATAGGACTGTTGCCCACGTAGTAGAAGGATATCTGAGTTTCAACGAAAATCGGGGATCGAAAGACACCCACATTGCGGACGCTTGACGTTATGTTTAGTGGATCCCCTGGAAACACATAGATAGGATCTGATGTGTAGTTGGAGATTGACGCATCCAGGTAAGTGAAGTTGGAGCCATCTGCAAGTTCGATGACTATCTGATGGGGCGTCAGATCTGGAACATCGACACCAAAGCAGACAACGAAGGTATTGTTTGTCTCGGAAACTTCACTGATGTTCCCCGATCCATCCATACCATAGTCAACGGTGAGGTTTATGCAATGATAACCCGTTTGATTCTGAATTTGAAAAGAAGAAGTGAAGGGGCCGATAGAGCTACCCTCCGTGAGGGGGCCCACTTCCCCGCTATTGTAGAGGACAGAAAGTGGCGGACCGTCCGATATGTTTCCCGTGTCGACTATTACTACGTTGAATTGAGTGACGGTCTCATACCCGCCAACGTTCGTAGCGTTCAGACTGACATTGATGTTTTCACCCGGATTCACGGGAATTATATCAGAATGAAAAGGCGGAAGAGTTGATGATGGGTCATTATAGGAGAACATCCCAGAGGGGGTTTGAATCACGATATCCGTGGGAGTGAGGTCAGGTCCCTCGACATCAAAGAGTATAGTTGCAGAATTGTTGGTCTCATCGTATTCCGTCACATTGTTGTAGAAATCCACGGTATAGTTGAGAAGACACTCTCCAACAAAAGAGAGGGCCGGTGCCGTCCATAGGTTGCTAAATCTCGTACTCAGGGGAGCAGAAGACTTGGCACCTATTTCTTGAATCTCACCCATGTGCTCGAGGATTCCGCACGAGTCGCTAATTGTCGCCGTGTTGAGAATCCTTATTAGAGGTGTTCCCTCGTTTGTTACGTTAGCCTCAATCAGATGAGAGGATCCCGCAAGAACAATTATCGGTCCTATTGGCAGACCAGGGTCATAGGGACCCGGATATTCGATTCCATCGACGGCTATGGCAAACGGCTGCAAATCAGGCACCGGAAGAACAACGTCCCACTGCTGAGTGTTGTCTGGATCGCTCCACATTATTGTGTTCTCCAGTTCACCGAATGGAGGAAACTCCCCCGGGTCGCCAGTGCCGTGACTCGTGGCATTTGCATTGAGCCCGCCAAAAGCTGTGGCGTCCACATGAACGCGATAGGTATCTCCATTGCTCCAGTTGATGTCACGCTCAGATGCCTCCAGTGTGTAGGCGTACCACCCGCCGCTCGTGAGGACCCAACTGGATTTTGGAAATCTGTTCCAGAATCCGTTGTGATATACCCATATCGCAAAAGGCGTACTATCTTCCCAAGGAAGCCCCTGAAGGGGAGTGTCGTCCCAAAGATAGATTCTTCCTTCTAAATTCATCTCTTCTGGCTGACCAGTTACAGATTCAGTCAAGGTCAGGAAAGTAAGAACAACAAGGATTGAAATTGCAGTCGATGATAACTTCATTGTCGTCCTCAAAAAAACACCATTCGCACTCCACTTCTTCTCCTCTGCTGATCATTCATCGAATTGGAAGGACTTTTTTCGCTCAAGCAATCAGCCGTGAGGAGGAAGCAAAAGTCATTCTTCCTCACACGATGAAAGCTCATATCAATACGACCTCAGACACCAGCAAAGCCAAAGATGACATCAGATAAAACATTCAGCTTCAGGGTGACAAACATCGTAAACCTCGTGTCGTATGTTCCCTCCTCCATGGCTGGAATGTGTGGAATCCATCTCGACTCAGAGTCCTTGAACCAGAGGATAACAAGAGTGTTCACGATATGGTCAGCGTAGAATGAGACGTTGTAATAGAAATACTGCCCATTTGAGAACGGTTTGAGAGGAAGAGAGATTGCGTGATAACCCTCGCTGAAGCGGCCCAGCCAGATGCCCGAACTATAGCTACCGGAACCCAGACCGAGCGAGTTGCTCATTGGGAAGATCATGTAATAGAACTCCTCATAGGGTTCGAAAAGGGCATTGCCGTGATCCACGCTCGCAGTTGGACCGGCGGGAGGATTCAAGGAGTCGAAAAGCAACCAGTAATCTATTCCGAGTTCTCCATAGAACCCCACTCTGCTACTCGAATAGTAAATATCATATGTGTCTGCGCCAAGCGGTTGCTGCCAAGTGATTCTGATGCCGTTTCCCACAATGCTGAGTTCGACGCTCTTTGCGTTGCTTGTATAGTCGAAACCAGCGAAGGGTAACTCATCATATCTGATCATGCTTCCAGGAAGACCTACGAATGTAAAGCGCTTGCTTGAACCGAGATTCATTAGACAACCCTCACCGACCTCGATCCTCTTTAGGGGATCACCCGCTCCAGGAACCCTCAGCCAGTGCTCCGATTCCATGTACTCGATGTAGTCTGCGCCCAAGGCGGTGACGTATTCCTGGACTGTATCCGTTTTGCCTGCACCATCGTATTCAACCCACGGGAAGTAATCCAAAGGAACGGAGAAGGTGTTGAAGCCCGCGGAAAAGGTCTTCGTCCATGCTCCTGCAGTATTACTTGTCTCGCTGACCTCACTTTCATTGGCATTCGCAGCTCTTATGAGATAGTAGTGTTCGCCGTCATGGCTCGCTGCCCCTCCAACCTCTGGATCTATCCACTCAGTTGTCCCCGCCGGAACCACATCATACGCTGCTGCAGGAGAGAGGTCCTGGAACCCGTTCTGGGCCTGCGCTCTATATATAAGATAATGGTCCAGTTCTGGCCAGGGCACTTCAACCCATCTCAGACCTATCTGATCTGGTCCACCCCAGAAGGTTTCCACATTTTTCGGCGGGGAGGCATAGTAGGTCACTGTTATGAAAACCTCTGGGAAAGGGACAACCGTTTCATTGCCATCCCACTTGACATAGGCAACGCGGGCATCTGGATAGATGCCAACGGGTACTGTGCCGACGAGGTCTGAAGTGATATCGTACTCCACCTCCCAGGTCTCGTTGATTGACAGTGAACTCACGTTCCACTGCATGAAAGTGAAGATTCCTCTATTCCCCATATAATCTGGAATCTTGGGCAAGCCTGTAGAAGGATCCCTGAAAGAACCTACCACAAGGTGAATGTAGGAGGGAATGACATCCTCAATCATGGGAGTGTGGTCAGAGACATCGAGGTCCCTTCCAGCAACGTGGTCGACTATCGTTCCGATCTCTTGGTATATTCCCACCAGACCCTCTGGAGATTCGGCATAGAAATACTTTCCTCCAGTAATGGCAGCGATGTTCTGCAATGTCACATTGTCGGCATCTGGCGCTAGCCCAATCGTATAGATGACAACATTGTTAGCGGCAGCATTCTGAGCCTCCGCGATGGGATCAAGACCCGTATTGCTCCTCCCATCTGTCAATAGGATGCAGACCCAAAGGTGTGTGGGATCACCATCTGCAACTAGACTATTCCAGCCTGCATTTATGGCGGTTCCGATTGCAGTCCATCCACCAGTAGCGACGACGCTATCGATGTCAGCCTTAATCTGCTCGTAGTTCGTGCTCAGGGGATTCCTGAGTGTTACAAATTCATCGAAGAAGATAACAGCTCCCTGATCGGGAAGCTTCATATCATCCACGTAGCTCTTTGCACCAAGTTTCGCGTACTCAAACTTCTGATAGTACCCCATACTACCGGACTTGTCAATGAGGAATATCACATCCTGAGGAATGGACCTCACGATCGCCGATCCATTACCCCTGACAGAAAGACGTACTGTGGCGACTGTCGGATAGCCAGGACCAGCATCCTCGTGATAGATTGTCGAGGGTGCTACGTTCTTGAAGGGCTCAATGTGCGGGTAGACCTTGAGAAGAATACTGGCACTGTCCGAAGCAAGCGAGGTAGAAGAAGCCGTCCCAATGACTTTGACGGTCTGAGAGCTTCCGATGGGAGGATCTGACGGAACATTTATTCCGATCTTGAAACTGAAGGATTCCTCCGGACTGAGGAATCCAGAATCGGGGATACCATCGCCATCTCCTGGCGAATCCAGAAGAGGGAAAATCCCGTCGAATCGCAAGATTTCGATAACCCAATCATTTGGTGCGCTCTCGACTGTAATGTCGACGTAGTCGGGAACGAGTTGCTTGTTTGTCACAGTCAGATTGAAGAGAATTCTGTCTCCCACATCTCCGCTGGCGGTGTAATCGGGACTCACGATCACGAGTGGAAGCGTCGGGGACATGTCGAACGCCCAACCAGCACGCTCGGAGGTAATGTCGTTATATCCATCGGAAGTTCCGTTACCGTCTGGGACTCTAGTCATCGAGAATCCCTGGCTATGAGAGGAACTCCATCCCGACATATCGAGCAACTGACCCGTTGAATCATAGAGATAGACGTTGTCCTGCTGAGAACTCGTCGAGTCAAAGAATCCATTGTCCATTTGATATCTCAATACATAATAAGGATTGGATTCTGTGAGTGTTATTGCTCCGACAACGAACTCCTGATTGCACACAATCCTGTAGCCAAGAAGGTAGATGGGACTAGAACCCTTATAGAAGACCTCAACAAATGCGTCATTGGCAACGTTTGGATTGAACAGTATCTCATTGAGTACGACATCGGGATTCCTATCAATGCCTGGAACATTGTTGTCTGCTCCAAAGGTCGGTACCTGTTCACGGACCCATTCATCTGTGTAGCCGAGACCCGTCATGTGCCTGGCTATAGATTCTTCAGGGAGTGGATCTGGTGCCGTTCCCTTCTGGCCATAGGCAACCTCGTCGATTAGTGTTGCGCTCGGGTCGAAGAGAAGGAGCCTTGCCCCTTCATCCACCAGATCTAAGGGCAGAACGAGATCTGCAGATGCGTCGTCGCCTAAGGTTCTATACCCTAGCGGGGGAATAATGCCGATGGCGGCCAAAGAATAGATCTGAGTGTCATCAATCTGCAGCACGTATCCATTCATGTCGACAGGTTGTAGACCGAAATTGTATACTTCTACCAGTTCTGCATCATCGGGTGCATCCCTCAGCTCAGTCATGAAAATCTGGCCTGTCATGTAAGAAGAGAAGTAGACATCGTAAGAAGACCCGCTTCTGTAGTCGTCCCATACAACGAATACGCCGAATATCCCCAAAGCAATCGAGGGATACATCTGTGATGATGAATCATCAAATGGGTCTGCGTTCTCATCTGTATCATCCACACGTACGTCATTATTGTTTATGATGCCGTCTCCCCATGTGAGGCCGCCATCTTCTGAGTATGAGAAGAATATGTCTGGGTCCCCAGCTCTGTTGTCGCTCCATGTCACGTATAGTCCTCGTGGTCCAGAAAGGATGGAGGGATCTGAGTATGAGGTTGAAGAGAAGTAGTCATCTACCCTGACGGACCTCGACCAGGTGATACCGTCATCTGTGGATTTCGAATAGCTTATTTGCTTCTCGTTTGATGGATTCTGATAAGCCCAAACTGCATGAAGAACCCCACTTCCGTCAGCTGTAACTTCAAGGTCTTTGGGAACAGAGCCTGAAGGTCCAGCAAAAAGAACATGGGGTGTCCAGCTGGTCCCGAAATCGGCTGAATCGGCGATCCAAAGGGTCATGAAACTACTCAGATCCTGCTCCTTCCAAGAAACATAGATCCTATCATCAACAGTGGTTACGGACGGAAATGCATTCACAGCGTCCTGAGTAGAAATCTGGACCTCGGGCTCAAAACTGGAACCTCCGTCTGTGGATTTGGACGCAAAAATGTGGTTGTAGGAAGGGTTACGATTATCGTACCAAGCGACATATACGTTCCCTGAAGAATCGATAGCAATATCTGGCTCCAAACATCGTACATCTTGGGAAGCCGAATCTACTCTTGCAGGAGCCGCCCAGGTTAATCCCGAGTTAGAGGAATGGGTTGCATATATGTGAACTCCGCTTCCTGGGGCAGCCTCCTGCCAGGCCACATATATGCGATTATCGAAGATGCCCCCCGTTTTGTCGATGGCAATAGAGGGCAACCGAGAATTTTCACCAACGACTCCATAATCGATTCTTATCGAAGGTGACCAGCTCGACCCTTGGTCAGTCGACTTAGAGTAGTAGATTCCGTTATAACCCGTTCTGTCGTCGGACCACACAACGTGAATGATATCATTCTCATCCACAGCGATGTCGGAATTACGGGAGTTTGCCAGCCCATCGTCTACCTTTTGATTTGGCCTGCTGAAGGATACATTGAGGTTTGTTTCAGGGTCATCATTGCTCGCGACAACAAACAAGCTCAGTATCAAAAGAGTTGTGGAAAGAAGAGCGAACAACTTACAATAGCTACGCCACATGCTGGATGCCGTGTCCTTCATGGATCTTCCTCCAGGGAAGGTCTCTGCAGAACATACGGTGGGTTTGGTCCTCCGTCTCTGCCCACTGTGCAAATTAATGACAGGGGTCTATTTATATTTTCCCGCCAGCACGCCTGGGCCTGCCAAGTCAAGGAGTACTTCTTAAAAGGCATCTCTTCTTGCCATCATCATGGTAGAAGGGATAGGTTTGATCAACCGGATGATGATAGAATTGACCAGAACCAAAAGAAGGATTCTCGTTGCGAAAACGAGAGATGGGCCCGCCGAGAATCTCAGGCTCCTGCGAAAGCAAGAACCTTTTGAACTCGAGTTACCAGCACCCCAAGCTGGAAGGATACCAAGCTACCCCACGGGCCCTGATGGTGCATGGGGCTTTAGGACAAAAAAGCTTCGCACCTATCCGAAGGGGAGAACATCGTCAATAATGTCAGCGCTCGAAAGCAACATTCTGCGACAGCAATATCGAGCCATTCCAAGAGAATCAAGAACTTCACCCGGGTCCTCGCCCATCCTGACCCTCTTCTGATACTCCTCCCAATCAGAAGCCACAACCTTACCGCAACTGAAACACCTTATGGGTATTATCACACAATCACCTGTACGACTTCTGTCTCTTCTTCCTTGCACCCCTTCCCATGGGTTTCTTTGGCATCTTTCTCCGTGGATCGCTTGCCAGCAATGTTCTATCGCGTTCCTTCAAGAGAGATTCCAGTTCTTCGTTCTCAAGATAAGCGACAAGACCCCTAGCGATGGCGGTTCGTGTAGCATCTGCCTGGCCCATAACACCCCCGCCCTTCACATTCACCTCGATATCAATTTTCTTGGCCTCATCTCCCGCCATCATTATGGGCTCGAGGATCTTATGTCGTGCTAGTTCCGGATCTAGGATCTCAACAGGTTTTCTGTTGATTCTTATAATACCTTTCCCTGGTTTGATTATGGCTCTTGCAATGGCCTTCTTCCTCTTTCCGCTCGTTTGGATGATTTTCATCGGATCACCTAGAACCTGGCCCCGAGTTTTCTGGAGAGGTCCCCGACTCTCGTGTATTCGCATTTGAGACTTCCGACGGCCTCCTCTATTCTCTCTATATCTGAATCAGCGAAGGTATCTGGAACACCTATGTAGACTCTCAGCCTCCTAAAGGCTTCTCTTCCTCTGGGTTTTTGATATGGAATCATGCCTCGGATTGTTCTTGTGATTATTCTGTCAGGCATTCTTGGGAAGTGGGGACCCGCTGTCTTGCTCCCAATCTCTCTCATTTTCTTGTATTCCTGAAAGATGGATACTTTGTCTCCTGAAATTATCGCCTTTTCAGCATTGACAACTACTATTTCCTCTCCCTGCAGCAATCTCTTTGCAACCACACTAGCAAGCCTACCCAACACCGAATCCGTCGCGTCGATTACTGCCATGAGTCACCTCATTATTCTTACACCGCTTCCCTTCGGGTTCCTATTCATAAGCTCTTCTATGGTGAGAACGAGACCACCTGACGCGATAATCTTTCTCCTCGCTGCTTCCGAGGTTTGAAACGAGGCCACCGTCACAGGTTTATCTATCTGACCTGATCCGAGAAGCTTTCCCGGAACTAGTATGACTTCCCCTTCCCTGGCATATCTGGAAATCCTGCTGAGGTTCACTTCCGCCAAATTCCTTCGAGGCTTGCTCAGTCTCTTGGCTGTATCCTTCCAAATTGGTGCATTATTCTCATATGAATGCTTCTTCAGCCGAACTATAAGTTCCAATAGCTTGGGATTGGATTTCCTCGTACGAGGCATTCGATTTCCTCTGAAGGAGGTTTAATGAGGGGTTTTCATATAAACCTTTTGTCCGCCTGGATGGCGCTGGCAAAGATGTGCCAGTCAATCACTACTAGGGCCTTGATGAATACTCAATAGGAGACGACTTGCTCGACCGCGAAAAATACCACATCATGCGGAGGACGTCTCTCCTGCAAACGAGAGAATCGCTCTGGTCGTAAGTAAGAATTGGAAGACAGACGACTACTGGCTTACATTATCGAAAACTATAAATATAAATGCGAGACAAATTATAAGACCTTCGTAACTTGCAGCTTGGTGAAGTAATGATACGTTTTGGACCCGCAGGTATCCCCTTATCTTGTAAGGGGAGAACCCTGCGTGATGGGTTAGAAGATGTCCATAACTTGGGTTTGACTGCAATGGAGGTTCAACTCGTTAGGGTGGGTCTTCTTGAGCGATATGCTACAGAAGAGGAAGTCGGCCTAGTGCCAAGGGAGGTCCTTAACGAGCTCATAGTTGAAGTCGTTAGGAAGCGGGGATCGAAGGAAACAGTCATCACTAAGTTGGATGCTGAGATTAGGAAGGGAGATCTTCTCCGCATACTAGCCTCTGGCATAGCTAGGGACTATAAAGAGCTCGCAGAGCTTGGAAGACTATCAAAAGATTTGGACATTGAGCTAAGTCTTCATACACCTTACTATATGGACCTGATAGGCTTGGAGGAGATGACGGAAAGATGCATGGACAGCGTGCGATGGGCTGGACTCTTGGCCAATGAGATGGGCGCAAGAGTTGTTGTAACTCATCTCGGCCTATATGGCGACCTTACCAAGAGACAGGCAGCTATAAGAACAAGGAAGAATCTGGAATCGATTCTCAAATGGTACAGGTCCAGAAAAATCAAGCCGAAACTTGGATTGGAGGCTAGTGGCAGACAAGAGGTTTTCGGCAGTGTAAAGGAGATTCTCTCCCTCTCGGACAAGCTCAAGGGCGTTGTTCCCATCCTGAATTTTTCCCACATACATTCAAGAGAGGGGGGGACGCTGAGGACCAAGAAAGACTTTCAGAAGCTCTTCAACAAAGTTGAGCGGTTCGTGAGTGGTCACTTCCATACCCATTTTTCTGGCGTGGAACATGAGGGTGGGAATGAGTTGAGATATACGCCCATCAAAAAGGGCGACCTCAGATTTGAACCTCTAGCTGAATGCGTGTTGGATAACAACTATGATATCACACTGATCTCTGGATCGCCTCTCCTGGAACATGATGCAATGTACATGAAAGTCATACTGGAAAGGGTCTTGGCCAGGAGAGTTTCAAAGTCCGCTAAGGAGGCTAAGAAATGACGAATAGGGCAACTACATCGTCGCAATACATAGCGAAGAAAGTAGCAGAGACTCTGTCGGATGAGAGTGATAAGACCATCAATGATATCATAGACCTGATCTTGAACGCGGATAAGATCTTCATCTATGGTGTTGGAAGGTCTGGTATCATAGGAAAATCCTTCGCCATACGATTGGTCCAGTTGGGCATCAAAGTCTTTTTCATAGGCGAGACAACGACCCCGATCGTTGAGGACACTGACGTTGCCGTAATCATTTCCAACACAGGCGAAACCATGTCTGCAATCCAAACGGCGAACATCATCAGGCGCGTTGGGGCGAAAGTCGTCGTTTTGACGAGCAGGGAGACCTCAAAGCTCGCCCATACGGCTAACATCGTCGTTACCCTGAATCCAGAAATGGATGATGAGACTCCAGTTCTCGCTCCACTTGGCACCCTGTTTGAGGATTCCGCGCTCATATTCTTGGATGGTATTATAGCACAAATGATGGAAAAAACCAATGAATCGGAATCCAAGATGAGAGGGAGACACGCTATCTGGGTCTGACTGCGAGTTTCTTCATCTTTCCGTAAGGGTCCTCGAATTCTTCCCAATAGACCGCGAAAGGAGCGGGAATGCAATTCTCCCCAGAAAGAGTGAAGGCTTCAATCTGAAGTTTTATCGGGTCCAGGACAATTGCGAAATGAAACTTCTCCCGAAACATTCTGCGTTGGGTTTCTAGATCTTTCGGCGACATAAAGCAACTGTATCCAGGATGCGAATGGTACCAACCCACTATGAGGTAATCAAAATCCATATCGTCTAGACGATCAAAGAGCAGTTCAAATCCCTCCCTCTCGAAACTCACCGAAACCTCTGATGAATTCAGATGCGTTGTCACCGCATCCTTCACGAGAGTATACGGCTTATCAGAGTGAATAAGAACATCCCCCAAAAGCAGACCCATGGCTTCCTCGTTCTTTTCTCCACAAGAGATACTATGATTCCTCATTTTGGCTTCAGCAGTCTTTGATATGTATAGGGGTAAGAGTCCGTTTCCTGAGAGTGTTTTCTGAACTTCCTTCCGCCTTTCTTCCCTGAGCCAGAAATGAGGCCTGGAACGTTCACTTGGCGGAGGTGGTCTTTCTCGGATGTCTCTCTTGCTCTCTCTCAGGACGTTCGGAAGCTTCATCTATCATCCCAGAATCCTTGGCTTTTTCTTGGAACTCTCCATCACATTGGGAGGGTTGTACCCGTTAATATTGAAATATTGAGCCGCCCGCGTACAAGAATCGCTGCCAAAGGGGTTCGTGGGATTCGGATTCGTCAGCAGGGCTTCTAGTCCTTTGACAAACGTAAGCAAAGTGGAGTCGAAATTCCAATCATCCAGGAGCTTGGTGCACACATATCCCCCGTCATCTGGAAGCATTATGTTTGGATGAAAAATGTCCGACCTCCACTTGACGATGGGTTTCTCGAAGGGATACTCTTCAGTTATCAGAATGGTCAACTTGTGCGTATATCTGTGCTTTATTCCCCCGTCCTTCCAGATGGGTCCAGGTATCTTCACGAGTGTGATATTGACTTCCAAAGGGAAGGAGTGAAGGCTGGGATCGGAGACCGAGATGGCATGCGTAAGATTTCTTTGACAGAGAAGTACCTCATTCACTACGCGCGATCTCAGAATGTCCTTAGGCAGTCCCATGAACTGCACACCGCCTAGCCACCTTCTGGGTCTGGAATGAGTTCGACAACGTCACCCTCGCGGATCTCAGCCTCTACAATCGTCGATTGACCCCGAAGAACCATTTTCCCGCGACGGAGAACATAGGCTCCTGGAGAGACTTCCCAATAACTTGCAGCACTTTCTATTATTTCTTCAACCGTATTGTCGGCCTCCAACTCCATTTCTACCGATGATCCCGTCTCAGCGTTTTTTACCCTGATTCTGGTTGTCACAATGACTCCCCCGTGCAGTTATTGGCTGAGAGGTTCTTAAAGGTTTTCGGAATTGACAAACCTAGGGCTCGTTGCCGTGATGCGGACAATCGGGATTCTTGGGAACTTCGAGAGTATCAGCAACGTTTCTAAAGCCATCATAATAGAAGATGTTGGACAGAAGAGCGTTTCTTTTCCCAGAAGCAATCTTGAGAGCTTCCCTTACCTGAACGGCGGAAACGACACTCGTAGTCGTGATTTCGGCCGCAATCCTTGGCTCAAAGAACGTAACGTCCTCCCCCGTGCAACTGAACCTAAGCTCCATGATCTTGGAATGCGTCTTATTCATTCCGCACTGCAGACACGCTGTTTCCGGAGGAAAAACGACCTGGACTTTGCCGACTAATCCGTCCATTGAACCATCGATATAGGGAATCCCTTTGCTGTAGCAATGGGCATTCAGATGAAGTCTTGCAGCAACATTATCCAAGCAACCGAGGACTATCGAATGGGAGGGTATGAAATCCTCTGGCATGTCTTGAATTCTATCAGTGTGGAATGAAATCTTGACCTCAGGATTCAGTTCCATTGCCCTCTTTGCCACAACTTCGGCCTTGAGTGCCTTGTTCCTAGAATCCTCTTCGCGAAAGAAGACGCATCGGTTGAGATTTGATTTCACTACATGGTCCATGTCCACGAGACTCATCTTCGTAAAGCCCGCCAGAACCATGTCCTTGACAACCTCATTGCCAAGAGCTCCCGCACCTACCACTAGAACCCGAGCCCTTTCAATCGCACCCACGTCTATCCATGAGATCCTTCTCATTCTTTCGTATCTGTCCCGCTCAAGAAAATCAACACCAATGAGCTCCCCCATGTTCTCAGGAAGGGTCTGGGAATATAAATCCTTTTCAGATTCCAAAAATATCAGAGGAGAAACTGAGAGAGAAATGTTATTAGGATATTGCTTCATTCAGAGACGACTCAAATGGCTGAGGATTTCATCGTGACCCCGTGGGAGGTCAGGGGCAAGATAGACTACGACAAGCTAATAGAAAGATTCGGCACTCAGAGGCTTTCGAAAGAAATTTTGGAGAGATTAGAGAAGCATGCGTCACCCCTCCATCCTCTAATCAGAAGGGGAATAGTCTACTCCCATCGGGATTTCGATCTGATTTTGGATGAATACGAAAAGGGAAATGGCTTTTTCCTGTACACTGGCCGGGGCCCCTCTGGACATACCCATTTGGGCCACATACTTCCTTGGATTGTCACAAAATGGCTTCAGGATCAATTCAATGTCAAGTTCTACTTCCAGCTGACGGACGATGAGAAGTTCATGTTCGACGACGGCCTCACGGAGGAGGACACCAAGAAGTTTGCATACGAGAACATGCTCGATGTTATTGCGTTAGGATTTGATCCAGATCTGACGAGAATATTCCTTGACACAGAGCTTATTCACTCGCTCTATCCTCTCGCCATCAGCGTTGCTAGAAAAATCACATTCTCAACGGTCCGCGCTGTCTTCGGCTTCAACAGTAGCAATAACATCGGAAGCATTTTCTATACCAGCATACAAGCGGTTCCCGCATTTCTGGAATCGCACCTCGAGGGGAGAAACGTTGCCTGTCTTATTCCCTGTGGGATAGACCAAGATCCCCATTTTAGAATCGCCAGAGACGTCGCTCCTCTACTCGGGTACTACAAGCCAGCACTCATATACAACAAGTTGCTACCGAGCCTTGCTGGCGCGGACAAAATGTCAGCCTCGCTCCCTCACACAAGCGTGTTTACGACAGACAAGTCTGAGGATGTGAGGAAGAAAATTGTCAACGCCTTCACGGGAGGACGGGTTTCGGTCAAGGAACAGAGGAGGCTGGGAGCCAATCCGGATATTTGCGCGGTTTATCATTACTATCTCTATTTTTTCATGCCGGATGATGAGGAACTCAGGGAGTTGCGCAATCAATGCATTGACGGTGAAATCTTATGTGGTGAATGCAAGCAGAATCTTATTGAACGAATCGTTAAGTTTCTCACGGAGCATCAGAAGAAGCGGGAAGATGCCAGGGACAGAATTGAGGATTTCATGATGAGGGACTGAAAAGAACAAATCACAAATGATTGATTCGTGATTGTAATGGATGTCGACGAACTGATTGAAGAATTGAGCTTCCTCGAGAAGAGGGTTCTTCTCGCATTCGGAGATGCCAGTTCTGCCTCTCCAGAGGAGATAATGCAACGCGGGGGCTTCAGGGAGCTCGTTGAAGTAATGAACGCTTCCTCTTGGCTCCAATCCAAGGGACTTGTCTCGATAAAGGAGAGGGTAGTCAGCTACTATTCTCTTGCCAAGAAACAATGGGCCACGAAAAACCTTCCTGAAAGGAGAGCTCTGAAAGCACTAAGAAAAGCCAGAGGGAGATTGGACCTTCTATCACTTGAGAAGAAGGCAAGGCTTTCACCGCGAGAAGTTCAGATCGCCATAGGATGGATGAAGAAGAAGGGTTGGGCAACAATCAAGAAAGAGGATGGCGATTCCGTCCTAGAAATCACCGATAAGGGAAAGAGAGCAGTCACGGAGAGAGGAGAGGACGAGAGACTCATTCAGCGCCTGTCCGAAGGTGAGCTATCTGAAGGAGAGGTGGACCCTAGGATAATAGGAATGCTCAAGAAAAGGCAGGACGTCATCAAGGAAAGAGAGAAGGTTCTCCGAGAAATATCGCTCACCGACTTGGGAAAGGAGTGCATTCGAAAGGGTGTAGAGTTAAGAGAGGAAGTGGCGCAGCTAACGCCCGAACTCATGCAAACGGGGAAATGGAAAGAGGTGAGCTTTAGGAAATACGACATAACGGCTTTCGCTCCACCCATCTTTGGCGGGAGAAAGCATCCCCTGATAGAATACATACGAAAAGTGAAGAGGATTTTTGTAGAAATGGGCTTCGAGGAGATTGAAGGAGACTTCGTCGAACTCTCCTTTTGGGATTTCGATGCACTCTTTCAACCTCAGGACCATCCTGCTCGCGACATGCAAGACACCTTCTATCTGTCAGAGCCAGAAACATTGCCTCTTCCCCAAGAGGAGTTGGTCCAGACGATAAGAGAAATGCACGAATCTGGTGGGGATACTGCCTCGGAAGGCTGGAAATATCGGTGGGATGTTGATGAGGCCAAGAAGGCCATACTGAGAACGCATACGACGGTCAATACACTCAGATATCTCTCAGAGCATCCTGATCCACCGATAAAGGTCTTCTCCGTTGGCAGGAATTTCAGGCGGGAGGCGATGGATTCTAGGCATCTTCCTGAGTTCATTCAGGTTGAGGGCATCGTGATGGAAGAAGGTGCCAATCTCGCCATGCTCATTGGTGTACTGAAGGAATTCTACAGGAAAATGGGATATGATAAGATTAACATCAGACCTGGCTATTTCCCTTATACCGAGCCAAGCCTGGAAGTGGAAATGTACTTGGATGGAGAGTGGGTGGAGCTGGGCGGTGCAGGGATATTCAGGCCAGAGGTGACCCATCCCTTCGGTGTCACACATCCTGTTCTTGCTTGGGGTCTGGGTCTCGAAAGACTCGTTATGGCACTCTCCAACACAGCCGATATGCGTCAGATATATGTTAGCGACATCGAATGGCTGAAAAAGGCGACTCCCATATTCTAGCCCAGAAAGTTGAAGGGGGAGACGAGAATGCACGATGAAAGCCAAGGAGGTTTTGAGAGATAGAGTTGCTTAGAGAATCGGAGTCGGTGGATAAACCCTCTATTGTGGAACGTTTCAACGAAAAAGCAGATTCAAAGAAGAAGAGATGAGCCGGACGCTAGAAGGGCAAGCATTGGCAGAGGCTCCTTATAATGCAGACTATGTTGATATCGGAGAAGCGGTTTATGAAGAAGATCCATACTTCTCCATGGCCCGCCTCAGTCACTTGGTACTCACAAAAAAAGCATCTGTGCTTGTGCTCCACCTCTGCTTCATGCCAACCTTACGAGAAAAAATAGCCGAACTACATCTGAGATGTCTTTGACCTTCCTTGCAGCCTGATTCTATAAGGCATTCTCAAGATCTTCATGACGTAAGTTGCTCTGTTGAGTGCCTCAAGTGTTCTCAAAGCCATAGCTGAGCCACCAGCATCAAACTCCATGCCTGTCAATGGGTACACTAGTCTGTCCCCTTGAACTAACCAACCGTAGGGACGTGTCGCTGATATGACGGATTCGGGGGGACGTTTTAGGCCATCAACCCTCAATTCCAGATAAGCACCAGACTTCATAAACAGAGCCAAATAAAAAGCAGTCTGGACTTTTAAGCCACTTTCGTCAAAATTATCAGGGGTGATAATTTCATTTGCTTCGGACGACCAAACCCTTATCTCTTTGTTATCACTACGAAGTTTGAGAGGACTGCCTATGAAAGAGGCCGAGGTTGAGATTGCCGACGGCGAGAGGCTACTGGGAATGTCTCGGTATGACGAGGCCCTCAAGCATTTCGACAAGGCAACGAAGATGGATCCGAGCAACGCAAGAGGATTCTTCGGAAAGGCGGAAGCGAGCCTTGGAGATCCAAAGGTGAGACCCGGTGAGATTGCCGCGCTCTATAAGAAAGCCATAGAGCTTGATCCGAACAATCCTCAGTATCTAGAGGCCTATGCCTCCTTCTGTATGGATGCAGGAAGATTCAATGAGGCAGAGGAATATTATGTGAAAGCGAGCGAGTTGGACCCAGATAGTGCTCCCTATTATCTCTCGGAGTTCGCCATCCAGTATTACGCTAGGGCGCCTATCATAATGGAGAAGTTTGACAATGAAAAGACAAGAGACATGATAGCCTCAAAATCGTTGGAATATCTCTTGAGAGCTTTGGGCATAAAACGCGAAGAGGCACTTCGCCTGCTAAAATAGGTTGGCTTCGGAATCTCCCCGCTCTCCAAGCTTCACCTTCTTCGAAAGACAAGCCCTACACACCGTCATGCGGATGTCAAAATCCTTTCTGCATACGGGCCTTCCGCAGGATGAACAGGTATGTGTTGCAGGACCACCACAGATGTGACAGAGAGATATCAGACTCAACTGCAGGGGAATGGTAATTGATATATTATATCTTTGCAGGTGACTATCGCCGCAATTCCCCTAGAGTTGTTACCCTCTCAGCAAAGGCATTGTGCTTGTGGATCGATTCCTCGCTCTCGCTCTTTACCTGTACCTGAACGGAATCGGGAAAGTCCCTGAACGTTTCGAGGATGTTTGCCAATACACCTCTCACAACATCCTCCACAAATCTCGGATTGGAATGTGCCCTTCTGACGAGTTCCGCCTCATCCTCTCTCTTCAGTATCTCATAGGTGGGACTACTCATTGATTTCTCCACGATTTGGACTAGGTCATCTGCCTCAACAGTCATACCCTCAGGAACATCTATCATCACGAATGTCTTGTTTCTCTGATTGTGGGTTATCGCTTGTTCAATCCTTGATAGGTTGGTACTGCCACCACTGACCGTCTCCATCGCGCACGGGCATGTCGTCATACCCACGACCTCTACACCAATCGACTTCCTTGTCAGGAACTTGTCTCCTCTTCTCGCTTCAGCTCTTGCCATGAGCATATATCTCTCCAAACTCTTCTTGCCAAGCGGGGTCTCTTTCTCCAGAAAGTAATAGGCATGGGCCTTGGCCTCAGAATAGGAGGCATATTCATGCCTCTCCAAAAGCTTCCTGCAGATTAGAAGTGAAAGGTCTTCTAGACCGGCGACCGGTTGCCTGACGGAACTGTCCACGATCTCACCGATTGCTTCGAGGTTGCGGGACATGTGACTCCCCTTCATCGAGGAAGGTAGGTCAACAAATACGTCCAAATCGACAGTGAGGGTAGTCGCCCTGTCCGGTCTTAGGACCCTGACGGGCTTCTTGACCTCAGTCACTCCGACGCGGGTGAGTATGAACTTACTCTTGGATTGCTCGTTCTGTACGTCTCTCGAAACCATTCACTCCCCAATGAATATAGCTATCTCTTTTAAATCATTTCTGGCTGACCCTCACTTTCCTGACCTTTTTGGGTTCCTTGACGTAGAGTAGTATCAATGTCAGAGTAATAAATCCGAGAATTGCGGATATGATAAATGGGAATCCTTCTCCCGGAAAAATGAAAGGAGAGAAGCCAAGTACATTCCCTTGGAAAGCCATGTAAAGGGCTCCGCCTACAGGAGCTCCAATTATTGCACCTATGTTAAACATCGTTTGCATGAGGCCTATCAATTTCCCCCTTACGGCGGCGGGGATTATGTCCGCCTGCAAAGCCCTCATGGCGGGCTGGCTGATTTGAAAGGCGAAGAAGCGAAATCCCAACAATCCGCTAATGGCCACAAGGCCATACAGATGGGGATACGCTAGAGAAGTGGCCCTCGCCAAACCGCGTAGCGGAAGAAATCCGGCAAAGGGTAGGGTCAATGCCGAAATTCTTGCGAGGTAGCCGCCGAAGAGAAGAACAGGTTTTCGACCCACTCTGTCGGCCTGTCTCCCAGCAGGAATATTGGCAATCATCCCAATCGAGCCAGTCAGACCGATAATCACTCCAATCAAATACTCCTCGATATTGATGACGTCCTTCATGAAAAGAACGGTAATGAAGCTCAGTATGCCCATGCTGAAGCCATTGACCAAGCCATTAAGATAGAGAATTCTAAGCTCGAAAGTTGTTCTCGGATCCAGGATGGTCTTCTTCCCCTTCCCTGTGTTCCTAACTTTCTCAGGATTCTTCCCACGCTCCTTGGGCTTAATGATATCCTCAACAGACGTAAAGAAAAGACTCGCTGCAATCAGGGAAAGGATTGCCAGGACATAGAAAGGAAAACGATAGCTGGAGAGCGTATCTAGCCCCAAGACACTCTGCCCCATGAATAGTAGAACTCCACCAATGAGCGGGCCTAAGACCCAGCCCAGATTAGCGGAAAAAATGTAGATGCCCATTGCCTGTCCTCTCTGCTTTTCCGGCACGGAGTCGACAAGCAAAGCCTCGCCCACAGGCCAGACCATTGCAGAGGCAACACCCTGAAAGGCTCGAACGAATATTAGACCCACCCAGTCCTCCGGAAGAGTGAAAAAGAAAGCAAGTAGTGCATACATTACCGAACCTAGGCCCACTATTCTTTTTCTTCCTATGATATCAGAAAGATTGCCGAATGGTGTAGCTAGAAGAGCACGAGTTATCATGAAAGAAGAGAGAAGTATTCCGATTGCAACGGCATCCGCTCCCAGAAATTCCGCATAGAAAGGCAGAAATGGAGCTATCAGACCGAACCCGAGGCTGATGAGAAAGGAAAGCATTGACAGAACGTAGAGGTTAATTCTTCCCTGCTTTTTCCCGCCAGAAGTAGACATAGACACTGCGAGAAGCATACTTAACCATGTATAAAAGCCCACTTTGGATTTGTCCTCAAGAAAACAGGCGTTCGAGACAAACTTTCTTGACCGAATTAGTGAACTCGGAAGAAGGGTCTATTCTCCGACCATCTGCACAACAAGTTTTCTTTTTCTGCGCTTGTTATCGAGCTCCACAAACACTATCTGCTGCCAAGTCCCGAGTAGAATGTTCCCATCAACAAAAGGCACAGTAAGGCTTGGCTTCATAACCGATGCTCGAACATGGCTATGTCCATTTCCATCGTGCCACATCCTCTCATGCTCGTAGTCGATATTCTTTGGAAAGAGTCTCTCCAGTGCCCTTGGAAGATCCTTGAGAAGCCCAGGTTCGTGTTCTATGGTTGTGATTGTACTCGTGGAACTCGTAGTAAAAACGCAGGCGATGCCATTCTGGATTCCCGAATCAGATACGACGCGCCTAACGTCTTCTGTCACATCGATGATGTCCACCTCACCCCTTGTATTAAGCTCAACAGAGCCAGTAACTACTGTCATCTAATCACCAAACTTGCATAGCCTGGAGAGATAAAATGATGTCGGAGTCTATTCACTTTCGAATGTATCGAATTCGTTCGGAAAAGAGTTCATTTCTCCTTGCGCCTCGAGGGGAGGAAGAGGAACTAGTCTTCTCTCTCCGGACTCTCGAACCTCGACAGCCATCTGGATATTCTTGGCCATTGCCTCAACCTCGTCCTCGAGAACCGTGAGGAATGTCCTTGAAATCCTCTCAGCGACGCATTCGACCAAGGCAACGATAATTCCATTGAGTATGGAGAAAGCGCTAGTCAAAGGTGCATCCGATCCGAACTTGAGAAGCGAGTCGTTTTCCAGCTCTATCGTGGAATCTGCGGCGATACGCAGTTCGCGCAGCCCCTTCTCCGCCACAGAGTTGCGACCCTCAAGGGTAAAGGGCATTATTGGTATCGCGATGACGACAGTGCCTGACTCTCGGATAATCTCAGAAACTTTGGGAGCACAGCCGGTTCCGATACCGCCACCCAATCCCACAATAAGAAAAGCGATGTCTGCCTTGATGGTCGAAGAAATGCTCTCCTTAGCAGCTTCTGCAAGATTTCTTCCAACCTCAGGGACACCATCCGCCCCTCTTGAAAAGCGAGAGCCTTTCCCGAGGCGGATCTTGATGTCCGAGAGGACCTTGCTAAGACTCTCTTTGTCAGAGTTGATAGCAATCGTCTTCAAAGTCAGCAGAGACCGTTCTCGAATCTGACCAACGATGTTGCATCCTGCACCACCACATCCAACAATCACAATTCGAGGTTCTGGCAGATCCTTAGAAAGAATATCCATCACATGGTTTACAATTTCCTTTTCAGCTACTACGTTCATTGGCTGCCTCCGAAAGTGTGAGCTTGGAAGTTTGCGCTCCGAAGGTCTGCATCCCATCCCTTCAATGAGCAGTGCCTTTGAGGCCCCTCGCCATTCCTATTTCTTGGCTAGCGGTAGAGTCTACACAAACTTCCGCGCCATACACGTCCTATTGTTCTATCGTTCGAGAGGTTTACTGCCATCGCCGTAATCCACAGAGACGATCTTCCCAGAGGCTATTCCCATTTCTTTCTTTTTTTCCTCAATCTGCCTTACCTTTTCGAGAGTGAGGAAGCCCTCAATACATTCCAAAACGGCCTGCTCTCGAGACAGAAAATAGCCATCTGCGACCTGAGCGTCGATATACTCGAGTATCCTAGCAGGTATCTTCACCGATACCTCTTCTTGGGCCTTCTCTGCGCAGTCAATGAAGGTCTTGACGGCAACCCTGAGGAACTGGGAGCGATTTGCAAACTCCTTGCTCTTTCGCAAGAAAGAATCCATCCTTTCCAGGTTGTCTTTTTCCAGTCTCAGTGTCACACGCTCGTTGATTTCCTTCATTAACCCACCGCCCCGCTCTCGAATGAGTAGGACGGATGTCATACAACATCGAGAACATAATAGGACGTGTCGAAACCTTATCTGCGAAACGGTATTTAAAAATATCGCGATTCGTCTTATCTAGTAGGACAGAGCGAAAGCCTTTTTTCCATCGCGGGATTAGTGTGTGAGAATTGAAATGGAAATTGAGGAAGTACTGGCGCTAGAGTCGAAATGGCAAAAGAAATGGGAAGAGACCGGGGCCTTTGAGGTCAATGCCGATGATGACCGTGCGAAGTTATTCCTGAACGTTCCCTATCCGTATATGAACGGCTATCTTCATCTTGGATTCGGCGTTACCTTTCTGCACGCAGACATTCTAGCTAGATACATGAGGATGCGAGGATACAATGTGCTTCTACCACAGGCATTTCACTGTACAGGTCTTCCAATCGTCGCGGCGGCGAACAGGATATCCGAAGGAGAAGAGAAACAAACAGAAATAATGAGAAAGATGGGGATTCCCGAAAACGAGATTCCCAGATTCGAGGACCCCGTATACTGGACAGAGTACTTCCCTCCTAAGGCAATGAAGGACTTGAGGCGCCTAGGAGCCTCGGTGGATTGGAGGAGGTCCTTCATCACCACTCACCTGAATCCTTTCTACGACAGTTTTGTGAAATGGCAGTTTAGGAAACTGAAGGAAAGAGGGTACCTGCGACTCGGAGAACATCCAGTGATTTGGTGTCCCAAGGACGAAGCCCCGGTTGGCGACCATGACAGGTTGGAGGGAGAGGGTGAGACTCCTGCTGAGTTCGTTCTTCTGAAATTCCCGTATGAGGGAAAATTCCTCCTAGCTGCGACACTAAGGCCTGAAACAGTCTATGGGCAGACGAACCTTTGGGTAGACCCTGACGCAGAATACAAAGAGGTGCGCGTCGGATCCGATGTGTGGACAGTGAGCGAGGAAGCGTCCAAAAAGCTGAGGGAACAGAAGAAGGATGTTGAGGTGGTGGGTTCTATCACGGGAAAGGACCTCATAGGAAAAAAAGTTCGTGCACCTGTGATAGGCAAGGAGATACCCATTCTTCCCTCCAAATTCATAGATCAGAAAAAGGGAACGGGAATAGTCACGAGCGTCCCATCCGATGCTCCCGATGATTGGATAGCCCTGAGGGACCTGCAGGAGGATTATGAGATTCTCACGAAGTTTGGTTTGGACCCTGATGAGATAAGGAAGATAGAACCGATTCCGATAATCACGTCCGAGGGGTGGGGCCCCCTTCCGGCGGTCGAGATTGCAGATCGCATGAGGATAAAGAATCAGATGGAGAGGGAGAAACTCGAGAAAGCGAAGGACGAGATATACAGGACTGGCTACTACACTGGGGTCATGAACGAGGACTGCGGCGAAATCTCCGGTATGAGAGTGGAGGAGGCAAAGGAGGTCATCAAGAGGAAAATGATCGACAGCGGAGAAGCAGACATCATGTATGAAGCTAGCGGGGAGGTAGTCTGCAGATGCCTGAGTCCTGCAATCGTCAAGTTGGTTTCAGACCAATGGTTCCTCGACTACGGGGATCCCGACTGGAAGAAGCTGACCCATAGAGCACTCGACAAGATGAACCTCTTACCGGAGCTCTCAAGAAAGCAGTTCGAATATGTGCTTGACTGGCTGAGGGAATGGGCTTGTGCCCACCACCACGGTTTGGGTACATCTCTTCCCTGGGACGAGAGCTGGGTAATCGAGTCGCTTTCCGATTCCACCATCTACATGGCCTATTACACATTCTGCCACCTATTCCCTGAGGAGAGCGCTGGCAAGATTGGTGATGATTTCTATGACTACGTTCTGCTAGGAACCGGAGATGTTCGGTCTATCGCGGAACAAACGGGAATCGAGGAGAAGACATTGGAAAGCATGAGAAGAGAGTTTCTGTATTGGTATCCCTTCGACCTGAGGAACTCCGGTAAAGACTTGATTCAGAATCATCTTGCTTTCTGCATCTTCAACCATGTTGCCATCTTTCCGGAGGAGGACTGGCCTAGGAGCTTTGGAGTCAACGGATTTATAAGGCTGGAAGGACAAAGGATGTCGAAGTCCCATGGCATAGTAACCTACATAAGGGATGCTATAAGAGCCTGGGGTGCGGATGCAACGAGGATCACACTTGCCCAGGGTGGTGAGGGACTAGACGATCCTTCGTTTGACGGCGAATTTGCTGATTCCATCGGAAAGAAGCTTCACCTATGGATATCGTTTGCACTGAGCGAGCACAAAACTCGTAGCGATGTGCAACCGATAGATAAGTGGTTCAGATCCGTAATGAACCGGGCTCTCAGGAAGTACGACGAAGCCATGAAAGTCCTCAATCAGAGAACAGCGCTAAAACACGGGTATTTCGACCTCCAGGGCGTGTGGAACTGGTATCTTAGACGATGTAATGACGTTCCGAATTCCGAGGTGCTCGCAGATTTTGTGGAGCTTCAGACTATGTTTCTTGCCCCCTTCGTTCCGCACATATGTGAGGAGATTTGGAGTGGGCTCGGAAAGGAAGGATTCATTTCACATGCCAGACTTCCCGAAGTACAGAAAGAGAGTATTTGCCCGGAACTGGAGGTTGCTGAGAGGTTCTTCAGAAATACGCTAGATGATGTCAGGCAAATCCTCAGGGCGACGGGCATAACGCCTAAGCGCCTTATATTCTACACCCACCCGAAATGGATGGCTCGCATGTTCGAAATCGCTATCCAATTGAAGAAGGAAGGAAAACCGGAGGTTGAATTACTGATGAAGGAATCCATGAAGGATGATCTAATAAAAGAGAGATCAAAGGATGCTTCCAAGTACGCACCCGCCCTGATTGAGCAGATAACCAAGATGAAATCCGCTGACCTTGACTTATTCTCTTATTGCGCAGACGAAAGGAGATATCTGGGGGAGTCAAAGGACTTCCTTGAAAAGGAGTTCAAGTGCGATGTCTCGATTTTCGCGGCGGATGATCCCGAGCGATATGATCCTAAGTCAAGGGCGAAGAATGCAAGGCCCTGGCGTCCCGCAATCTTTATTGAGTGAGGATATATATTCAATGCATTCTCCAACATCAGAATATGGGCCTGTAGCTTAGCCAGGTAGAGCGATCGGCTCTTAACCGATAGGTCAGGGGTTCGAATCCCTTCAGGCCCGCTAAAGAATCAATATGTCTAGATATCTCTTCCTCGTGGGGACCGCTGGCTGCGGAAAGACGACGATGACCTATGCCTTCAAGACATGGATGAACAGTCAGGGATTTGACTCAATCACGGTAAATTTGGACCCAGGTGTGGAGGAACTTCAGTACGAACCAGAGGTGGATGTGAGAGATTGGATAACTTTGGAAGGAGTGATGGAGGAATATTCACTCGGTCCCAATGGAGCCCAAATAGTATGTGCAGATCTCATCGCCCTGCAAGTGAGAGAGATAGTGCAGACCTTGGAGGAGTTCCATACGGATTATGTTTTCATTGACACACCCGGACAAATGGAGTTATTCGCATTTAGAGAGTCGAGCAGGGAGATCGTTCAGGTTTTCGGAGGAGAGGATTCGGCTATTCTCTTTCTTCTCGACCCACAGCTTTCGAGGAAGCCCTCCGGCTTGATATCCCTGCTAATGCTCTCTGTGACCACAAGCTTCCGATTCTCCATTCCTCTAATCAACGTTTTGTCAAAGGCCGACCTTCTTTCTGAAAAGGAGGCAAACGCTATTCTTGGCTGGGCGTCTAATTCGGATGCGCTCTACGACGCCCTAGTGGAAGAGATGGGTGAGCCGTCGGGCATCCCAAGCGTAGGCTTCCTGGGGGCTCTCGACGAAGTGGGAGCTTATCGTGGTCTAACACCAGTGTCCTCAGATGTTCTCTTAGGCTTTGAGGACCTATATAGCCTAATCCAGATCTGCTTTGAGGGTGGCGAAGATCTTTCTAAGGACTAGCGCGGTACTATTCTCCGCGAACTCCTAGAGTAAGGAAGTCCGAGAAATGACTGCACAAGTCACCTTCTGTCTCTTCGTCCCTCAACTTCCTCGACGCAGAAGATGTGCAACCGATTATCATTTCTGATAATCGCCTCGCAACATGTTTTTAGTTATAGCAATTCCTCGAAAATGAGGATAGTTGATGTTGATTAGAGAGAACCCCTACGAGTTCGTAGACGAGGACTCGAAAGGAAAGGCTAAGTTGAAAAAGCCCCGCCTCAAGAAACCAAAAAAGAAGGGTGACGATAACTAAGCCATAATGTCTGGATAATGAACAGTTGAAAGAAGTAGGCCAGTCTAGTATCTATGTCTCCAGGTATTCTTCAACCTTGGCTCGAAGCTCGGGGAATTTCTCTCTGACCGCATCTAGGATTTCGAGTACACTCGGTTCCTTCATCTAGTAATCAGATTTCACCGAGATTATTCTATCAAAGTGCTCATCCGCAAGTGTCATGAGCCTTTTCTTTGTCATCGAATTTCCGAACAGCGTTTCCACCAGCATCCCCCGCCAAAGCTTCTCATCAACCTCAAGAAAACTTCCGTCTGAACGGATTATCCTTGCCTCGTCAACTTCATGATCTATCCATTTTCTACTCGGTTCCAATCCTATCTCATCGAGCTATCTCTTCGCAACGCCCTTATCCGAAGGGTGTTCGGATCTCTTGTCTCTTCTCAATAAGAAGGACATCACCTTCGAAATCAGGTGCCTGCTTGGCGGGAGTGCTTCCAGCAGGCTCTCCCATCAATCACGAGAACATCATACTCGGGTCCCATCGGAAACGAGATGTTCATCGCTCGCAAAAGATCCTTTTTTCCATTACGGGCAAGAATATCGATGACAGGATACTCCCGATAGGTCACTTCCATCCTCCCGAATCGACTCGCCGAAGTATCTGCGTAGTCAGGACCACAAACTATCTACTACGCTACATCTCGAGAGGGAGCGACTGCACGGTCGTTGATGGCAAGGCCATTCGCAAGCGATTCCCAAAAGCTCCTTATTCTGAACACGATATAGGGAATCTATGTTTGCCAAGGAGAGTTTCAAATGGATTGCCTCTCCTCTTGCCTTGGCTGCAATCGTTACGTCTGCTTCTCTGTGGTTCCGATCAACCATTGGCTATGTCATTTCCTCTCTTCTTTTTCTAACAACGATCTTCACCGCAATCTTCTTTCGAGATCCGGAGAGAGAAGTTGGTGACGGCATCGTCTCCCCCGCGGACGGGAAGATCGCTTTTGTCGACAAAGAAGGAAGGGGATTATCGATCATCATGGGTCTCAGTAACGTACATGTCACCAGAGCCCCGCACCAGGGTGAAGTAGTAAGCGTGAAGCGTGAAGATGGAAGGCATCAACCCGCTTTCAGAGAAGTCTCGGAGACGAATGAGAGTGTTGAGATAGTCATCTCGACCAGATTGGGAAACTTCGATATCACATTGATCACGGGTTTCATGGCCAGGAGGATACTGCCTTACGTTAGGGTGGGAGACACACTAAGGAAAGGAGAGCGAATTGGAATCATTAGATTCGGGTCAAGAGTTAATTTGCAGCTTCCAAAGAGCTGCAGGATTACCGCGCCCTTGGGTCGAAAAGTCAGAGCTGGCGAGTCCCAGATTGCGGAGGTCATCGATGGGGATAGCTAGAAGAATGTCGATGGCAGATTTTTTCACTTTGGCCAACGCATTGCTCGGATTCTTGGCCATAACCTACGTGACTGATGGGAAATATCCACTCGCAGGTCTTCTCATATTTATTGCCATTCTCCTGGATGGGTTGGATGGTGCCCTCGCCCGAAGGTTCGGCACAAAGCACCAACTCGGTCAATACTTGGACTTCTTTGCTGATTCCGTCTCCTTCTGCTTTGCTCCGGCTACATTGGTCTATGCGGTGACATATGATATCTCAAGAGGTTCTGCTTGGATTTCCTGGGAAAACGCTTTGGCTGTTTCCATTCCCACATTCTACGTCTGCATGGGCCTCATAAGACTGGCAAGATTTGCGGAAGAGGGATTCCGGAAACCGCAGTTCGAAGGTCTTCCTACACCTGCTGCGGCTTATCTCGTAATGACGGTCTACGTTTTGTTGAGAGATGAGATAGCGCTAGAGCTGGGTTCTCAGATCTCCGTTCTGGCTGTAATGACGGTTGCGGGGCTCTTGATGCTCGCCAGTCTTCGATATCCAAAGATCCAAGGTGTTCTTGTCATACCTGCGCTGGCGGGAATTCTATCAATGGTAACGGCATCACTGCTATCTTTGCCATCGCCCCCATATGCCGAGTCTCTCACCTTCTTCCTCACCCTTTTCGGCCTTTCCCTGATTGCCATCTACATTCTTCTCGGTCCCCTCTATTCCAAGAGAAAAGAGTCCCTTCAGGTCTCTCAAGATATGGCCTAGGCAAGGTCGTGCTCAAGCGGACCGCAAAGCTTATATGTGAATTAGAGAAACGCACAACAAAATACTTAATATGCCGATTACTAAAAATTACTAGAGGACGGAAATCAAGAGATTGTCCCGACTCGGGTGTCGAGCACGGCCGTTAAGCGTAAACCCTCCTTTACGCCGTCAAGAACAGCGCCCCCCTTTAGGCTGTAACGGTGATGAGGTTTTTGACGTGCTCGACATCACTTGGATATCTTTTTGAGTCGTTCACAAAGACAAAGTTAATGTAGTTCTGTTCTTCTCTGCAATCTGTGTCCCTGGATGCTTCGTTTCCATGGATATTCTCCCTCATGAGCGTTTTCCTTGTCAGCATCATCTCACTGATAGGTTTGGCTGTCATATCGATGAGTGAAGAGAGGTTGAGAAGGCTAGTTCTCATTCTTGTGAGCTTTTCGGCGGGAGCTTTGCTTGGTGATGCCTTTATCCACCTCCTACCTGAGGCGGCGGAGGAAAGCTCATTCGGAATGGAAATGTCAGGTGGCATCTTGTTTGGCATACTCATCTTCTTCGTTCTAGAGAAGTTCGTTCATTGGCATCATTGTGGGGCGGCTGAGATTGGAGAATGCCCCAAGGCTTTTGCAACCACAAATCTAGTGGGCGACGGCCTTCACAATCTCATCGATGGCATGATAATCGCGGGAAGCTATCTCGTATCTGTCCCCTTGGGAATAGCCACGACCTTCGCGGTAATCTTTCATGAGATCCCCCAGGAGATTGGTGATTTCGGTGTGCTGGTACACGCAGGGTACACTAAGGCCAGGGCGCTCAAGTTCAACTTCCTATGCGCTTCTGTTGCCATCCTTGGCGCGGTCTTAGTTCTTCTAATTGGCGGGCAACTACCTGGACTGTCTCAGCTTTTGATTCCCTTTACGGCGGGAGGGTTTATCTATATCGCAGGATCAGATCTCATTCCAGAATTGCAGAAAGAGACCCGACTTGGCAGATCCGCCATTCAACTCGCAGGATTTCTACTCGGTCTTCTTGTAATGGCTGGACTTGTGTTCTTAGCCTAATTCGCTTTCCCATTTCCAATGCAAAACTAATATTTTATACTCCGAATGCATACATCTCAGAAGGATAGGGTCTCAAAATGGGCGAAAGCGTAAAGGTCGGCATCACAGGCCTTCCTGGTGCTGGCAAGACCTACGCCTTGCTTAAAGTCATTGAAATGCTCGAAGCAGATGATTTCTCTGTTGGAGGGATGATCACAGAGCCCATCATTGAGAATGAGAGGAGAGCGGGCTTCTACGTGATGGATTGGGCGACCAAAGAGAGGAGAGTGTTTGCCCACAAGGATATTGATTCAAGAATACATGTAGGAAAATACGGTGTGGACATCGAGGCGCTGGAGGAGATTGGTGTCGAGGCGATTAGAACCGCCACAGCGAGTTCAGGAGTCGTGGTCATCGATGAAGTGGGAAAGATGGAGGTCGAGTCGGAACCCTTTGTGAGGGCTGTCAAGGATGCCCTGGATTCAGATAAGCCTCTCATCCTGACGCTCCACAAGAAATCGAGAAATCCGCTACTCCAGGATATTCGAAGACGTGACGATATCAGGATCTTGGAAGTTACTGCGGTGAACAAGAACCTGCTACCCTACAAGATTGTCAAGCTCCTCAAGGGCGAGATTCTTTGAGCTTTGAAACTGAGATACTTAGTGAGGGCTTGGCCAGGGTTGAAGTTCCGAAGGTTGAAAGACTACACGGACCCGGGAGGAAAAGTCGCTTTCCCTTTTATAATCCCCTCATGAGAACAAACCGGGACGTATCCGTCATGGTTGTTCAGAGTACAATGAGCGAAGGGAAGAGGAGGATACTGGATGGTCTTGCAGCGACAGGTGTGTCTGGTCTCCGCATCGCTCTTGAGGCGAAGGGTGAAATGGCCATCACGTTGAATGACAAGAATCGGATCTGCTGTGATCTCATCCTTCGCAATATCGAAAGGAATAAGGTGAAGAACTGCACGGCAACTTGCGAGAATCTGAACTCCCTTCTTGCGAGAGAGAGATATGACTTTGTGGATGTGGATCCCTTTGGTTCTCCCGTTCGATTTTTGGAAGGTGCGATTCACGCGACAGCTGATGGTGGAATTACTGCGATAACTGCAACAGATACAGCAGTTCTTTGCGGCGCAAGAAAAAAAGCGTGCATAAGGAGGTATGGCTCGCGACCAAGAAAGACAGAGTACTGTCATGAACTGGGCCTTCGCATACTTCTTGGTTACATCGCAAGAGTGGCTGCCAGATTTGACAGGGGAATTGACCCGCTACTATGCTTCTCGACTGACCACTATTTCCGAGCAATCGTTCGAGTCAGCGAAGGAGCAAGAAGAGGCGACAGAAGCATCGAGAAACTGGGATATCTCCATGAAAAAGGTGAGCCGCTGGAGAGAAGGCTTCTTCCGGAAGCAGGAATCGCGGGACCTCTCTGGTCTGAGGCCTTTTTGGACGCAGAATTCCTCGAGTCACTGAGATTACCGAGCTATTTTCCGCACAAGGTCTCTAAGCTCTTGCAATTGTGGAAGGAAGAGGCTTCCTCTCCTCCCCTCTTCTACACAACGGGTGAGATCGCGAGAGAATTCTCTACTGAGCCGCCAGCGGTTAGCCAGATAATGGGAGCACTTAAGGATGGAGGATTCCTCGCAACCAGAACCCACTTCAGACCAGACGCCTTCAAAACGGATGCGGATGCTAGAGCAATAGAAAGAATCCTCAGAACCTAAACTCCCCCTCGAAATCTGCCGCCGAACATGGATACAGACATTTCTTGCACCGCTCACAGTTCTCTTCGATTATCCATGCCTTCTCCTTGATGACGATTGCATCGTTCTCGCAGCGACCAAGACAAACGCCGCATGCAACACAATTCTCTGCTTTCTTGATGACCCGCTCAAGCTCTTTCGCCTGAGAAGCGAGCTTCTCCTCGGTCTCTGCCCTTATTATTACGAGGCCCTCCTTGAAAACGACAAACCTCTCGAGCTGTGCGGCCTCAACCTCAGGATCATAGTCCACCTCTCCCAGAATAGTGAGCATGTTGGAGACCCTCCTCATGTCTAGTTCCCCGATGAAGAATCCTTCAGTTCTTATTCCAAGGGTGCAGGGTATGTGGGAACCGGAAATCTGAAGTTTGAGAGGATCAGATGGTCTGGTCTCAACGATATCGGATTGAATCAGCTCACTCACCCCCTTTGGAGGAACTCTCCACCGCCAGAGGCCAAGATTGAGCCAATCGCTTTCCTTCTTGCTTCTCTTTGCGTAATCCTCCAAGTAACTTGTCCAACGCTCGTATTGAGGCAATTCCTCGGATACGATGTCCAGCTCAGCGAGGTCTGAAGCCGGGCATAGGAAGCAACCGATTCTGCTCAGTCCCTTGGAATACCATGGATTGAAACTCACTCCTTTAGAGAATATGTAGAGCCAGACATGTAGAGCTGTCCAGTCCTGTATGGGCGAGGCTGCATGTTGCCCCGGAACCCACGGATTGGTCCAAACCGGTCCCTTAGTCGACCTGGGTATGGATTCGTACCTTCTCTGGCCTATGAACGAAAGAACACCGTTTGGGTAGTTCTTCGAGATGAGTCTCGCTGCGGGGCCCAGCTTACTGGTCTTGCAGCACCATCTGAAGTCCTTTCCGGGGGGACCGAAAGTCTCTAGGCCTTTCCAGAAGGAGTCTCCCGCCGACTCCGAAATGAGGGGGAGGTCAAATTCCTCTATAGTCTGGGAAACATAATCCAAAGTCTCTGGAAACTCGAGACCTGTATCGACAAAGAGGATATCAGGGCGATATCCAGAGTCAAGAACAAGGAGGAGTGTGGCTAAACTGTCCTTTCCGCCGCTGAAAGAGACTGCAACTGGAAGTTCCGCATCCTCCACGACTCTCCTCACGAAACGAATCGCCCTATCTATCCTCACGTCTAACACATCCTTGTTAGCATCAAGGACTTGTTGCCAGTCTTGCCGAGAGGGAAGAGGATGGCCATCAGAGGGCTTCGAATGCCAGCGGGTCTTGGTTGCCGCACCTCGTTGGTTCTTCTTCATCTGCGACCCACCAATTCTCGAAAAACCTGTCGCCATGGCTTTCCTATCCGAGGAGAGCACAATTACCTCGTCTCCCGCCTCAATTGCAGAATCCAGATCAACGATCCCGGAGACCATCACGCTTGCTCCAGAAGAGACGGACTCAATGGCACCATCATCGACAATAATCCAGGATTTCTGGAGAGAAGGCGCAAGTCTGCGGGCCGCCTCCATCCTCGGAATGAATTTGTAGCGGCTTCCTGGGTTATATTGCAGCGTGCCCAGAACCCGGCCATCCAGTATGACCTCGTCCATTCTATCAATATGGGGTACGCCGTTCAATAGGACTATCTTGTCATCGGGAATTAGGAATTCCCCGCCACCTCTACCAAATTGCTTGTCGATGGTTTCTCTGATCAGTCGGATGTCTGATTCAAAGGCTGGCCTGACATCTCCTGGTGGGGTCACATCAACGCTCACAGTGGAAGAATCACATGCGCAGCATCTTCTCTGCTCAAGAATAGGGAGATTGCACTCCATGCACCACCGAAGATGCATCTTGCCAAGGCGTACAGCAGGCACGGAGTTTGGATGGGCTGGGACTAATAAATATTTCACTGTTTCACCCACCCCCACCTGAAAGGCTTATCTTGGTTCATACCTTATGATAGAACGTGAGAAAGGTTGGTGTTGCAGACCTCCCGCTTCATTCTGGAAGAGCACCTCGATGGCTGTTCACACGGATGATTGATCTTTCAAGAGGAGTACTGAAGATCATATGTCTTGAGTTCGGAAACGAGGAGTTTCTCGAGAGGATATCCGACCCATTCTGGTTCCAAGCGCTCTCTTGCGTTCTTGGATTCGATTGGCATTCATCTGGGGTTTCCACCGTGACTTGTGGTGCCCTTAAGGAGGCGCTCAAAGAGGAGGACCTCGGGATTGCCATCGCAGGAGGAAAGGGCAAAGCTTCAAGACAAACGCCAGCGCAGATTGAGCGGTTCGGAGAGCAAATGAACCTTTCGTCGCAAACGATAGACGACATGATCTATAGGAGCAAAATGACAGCGAAGGTGGACAATACCGCAATCCAGGACAACCATCAGTTGTACCATCACGTTTTCGTATTCACCGAGCGGGGAAGCTGGGCAGTCATACAACAGGGAATGAATCCGGAGAGCGGCTACGCGAGAAGATACCATTGGTACCATGCCCATGTTGATGACATTCTCGAAGAGCCGCACGATGCTATTCTGGGTAGAAGAATGCAGGTGACGTTGGATATGACATCAAGACTCAGTAGAGACTGCAAGCAAACCTCGATTGATATCGCAAAGGACGGGCCGCGAAGGCTGAAAAGGCTGTTTTCCTCCATAAGGTCAAGCAGTCAGACATCGCTGAAAAAATGGACGGGAGAAGAAGAGAGTATGAAAGTTCTTCAGATGCCTATGAGGATAAACTGGAACGCTGTGAAGGCAATCTGTGATTTCCAACCGAACGACTACGAGGAGATGATAGCTATTAAGGGTGTTGGGCCAAGCACGGTCAGAGCCCTAGCTCTTATCTCGGACCTCATATACGGAGACGA
The DNA here is from genome assembly GCA_046761005.1 of Thermoplasmata archaeon. Taxonomy (GTDB): domain Archaea; phylum Thermoplasmatota; class Thermoplasmata; order RBG-16-68-12; family JAGMCJ01; genus JAGMCJ01. The sequence goes on along the minus strand of JBHIFI010000015.1, from coordinate 1,210 downwards.
GCCAAGCTGGCGGGATCCGGTTAAGTTTTCCTTTACCGTTGGCGGGAAGGATGGCGTTCCATATCCTGTAGACAGGAAAACCATGGACGAATCTATATACATTCTGAGAAGCGGAATTGAAGAGTCAAAAGTAGGGGACAATGAGAAGATCAGAGCACTGAAAAGACTGCGAAAGGTTATCCCCAGCGGTCAATTGGTCCATCAGTACGAGTAGTCCGAAATCCCTTGTACTCTTCATCCAGGATACGGATAATCTCATCCGCTTTTTTCTTTCCGACTTTGGGAACCTCCATCAAATCTTCCTTGTTTGCCATCATCACTTTCCTGACGCTTCCGAACTTCTCCAAAAGATTCTTTGATAGAGTATCACCAACATTGGGAAATCCCTGCACCACAAACAATTGCTTTTCTTCCAGAGTGAGCACCTTTGGTTTGTGCCTCAGAGCGTAGTTTGTGGACCCCTTTTCCTGTCTCCGCCAAATTGCCTTGAGAATCCTCGCCGTCTCCAGCTTGCTCGGTGAGAAGAGAATGCGTATATTCTGGTCCATCATCATTGCGAGAAAAGCTCCCCAGAACGCAGCGGGATTTCTATGTACACATATCTCGCTCAAATCACCCTCAACGAGAATCAGCGGAATCGGATAGCAGCTTCTCAATCTGAACACCTGATCGAAGAGTCGCTTCCTAACCAAGGAATTGAAGAAATCGCCTAACGTCTTCCTTTCGACCCCAACCTCTCCCACCACATAATCGCCTGGTGCGATCTTCTTCGTAGAAAAAGGGACATCCAAGCGCTTTAGGAACCTAGCGATGGTCCGAGGTTCGTGAACATCCATCGTGAATTTCACCATGTTGGATTCCAGGCTCAAATGATATTAAACACTGAAGAGGGGAGGTGTGCGAAAAACAGGGAAAAAGCTACATCTACACAATGAACCGCCCAAGAATGGAGGACCTCGGATGGAAAATCGCTTCTTAATCCAGAAGAACAACGAAAAGAGGAAGGCCATACGCAACCTGTGTGACGGCAAAGCCGAAACTGCTCGGCCGAATCAGCCAAATAGCGGTTATGACTGTTAGTAACCGCGGGCTGAACTGGTCGCCGAAGCTTCCAACTTACACCCCGGTTCTATCAAACTCGTCATTTACGAGTGTCATAAGGTGCCTTGTTTTGAGGGCGGCTTCGAGCTTAGATGCTTTCAGCCCTTAT
>JBHIFI010000014.1:0-36727 GCA_046761005.1 Thermoplasmata archaeon | reverse complement strand
AGAGCTATAGTATCTCTCACTCTGAGTTCAGACGTCCAACATGCGGAAGTACTGATAAGGTGAAGGAAACCATAATGTGACAAGAGAAATGGGATGAAAGCTGGGCGATTCTTGATCGCCTTCCTCATTGGAACGACTCATAAATCCGGTGAACTTGCCTGAATACGCTTTCTGGATCATGATGGGCAAGAGCGTAGTCTCTCTGAATCCTCCCAAGCCTCTCAATCTCATCTTTGTCGTCGGCAAGTCCAATCAACGCATCTCTCAATTCCGTCGAGGTCACCGAAAGGAGTGGAGGATCACCAAAGGTCTTGTCAATATGAGCCAATACAGGAATCCCCATTAGCATGCACTCCACGGCAAAGACTCCATACCAGCCCAAGAAGAGACTATCGACGGCAACATGAGCTCTTGAATATCTGGCAATCGCGTCTTCGTGAGGGAGGTCGACGACTTCTATGACCTCAAATCCAAGTTCCGATTCCAGTTCACGGAGGATTCTCATGATTGTATCGGACCCCTTTACCTTCTCCTTGTCAAACCTCGATGTGTGAGCATTGACAATTTTGAAAGGGAAATCAGGTAGAGGTCTTGGAGGTAGTGGTTTCACAGGATTGGGGATATATGTAGCACCCTTGCAGAAGGCCTTCAAATCTGGAGTGGAGACTACTATTGCGTCAGCGAGATGTTGAAAACCAGCCCGTAATGATTCCCTCAAATCACTACCACGGTAGTGAACTACTATCTTCTTCCCAAGATTCCTCGCCACGGTGGCAACCCTGGCCCGAACTTTGCCCAAGCCGCCATGAAAATGTATAATGTCGAATTTCCGCACAATCGACAGCACATAGCCGATCCATACACCTTTGTCCATGACGTCGGTCGCTAGTTTATGAGGAACCACATAGTCGCTGTGAAAAAGCAGAGGAGAAGGATTTGTGTCGAGGACCCTGGCCTCCAAGCCGTGTTTCCTTTGGATTTCCCGGAGCGTCCAAACCGTCGAGAAGTTCCCATAATGAAGCACTTTCATGTGCTCCCTCTCAGGTCATCAGGATGTCTCAGAAACCCTCCACGACTACGAAGATGGGAGGGATGGAATCGAGTTGATATGGCTTCCGCGGCACGGGATTCCTGATAGAACAGACTGGCCTCAATCATCGCAGTGAAGTAAAGAAAAGGTGACTATAAAGATATCCGTTGGCTCGGATGTAAATCGATGTCATTGAATGAAGCCTATGTGGCAAAATGAATACAGGTCGACGATATATGATCGAATGTCGAGAAGTACGTTCACAGTGCTGGGTTCTTGAGTTGCTAACAACTCCAAAAAGAGTTTATAGGAGAGGACTCTGAGTTCATAGAAAAAGTGATGTGAGAATGAGTACGACAACGAAGAGGAAGATCGCCAAGAATACCTTGGCCATTGCGATCATGAGAGCTTGGACTTGGATCATTTCCTTCCTCCTGCTTCCATTCATGGTCTACTACTTAGGACCAATTGCTTTTGGAATCTGGGCAATAGCAAATGTGATTACTGGATATTTCGGCATAGTTGATCTCGGAATCGCCCCAGGCATAGCCAAGTATGTTGCGGAATACCATGCTCGTGAAGATGAGGATAAGCTGAACGCCATGATCAACTCCACTTTCTTTCTCTACATTGGTGTTGGCGCAACGGTCTTCCTGCTCTTGATATTGCTTGGGGATCCCATACTGTCGATATTTAATATCGACGCCGCGCACGAGTCTCAGGCAAGGGCTGTGATTTACTTACTGGCCTCATCTTTGCTCTTCGGCTTTTCCTTCCGAATCTTCAGTGCTGCACTTGGAGGAATACAGCGATATGATCTCGCCTCAGCTCTCACAATGGTTTCGACTGGCGTAACAGCCGTGGTTACCGTAGCGGTCCTGATGCTAGGTTATGGACTGGTGGAGCTTGTCTTCCTTACCGTAGTCTTCGGCCTTGTGAAACCTCTCTTGGGATCCTATCTCCTACAACGGTCTCTTCCCTACATAGACATCGGCTGGTCGAAGACGGCGAGAATCCAAACTCGGTCGATTCTAGCTTTCAGCGGGATGATGTTTCCGATCCAAGTATTGGTTTCCCTCGTTCTGCAAATAGACCAGCTCATTGTTGGCGCAGTGCTTTCGGTGGAGCTGGTAACATTCTATGTGGCGGCCTGGAAGATCTACCAGGGAGTCTCCAGGCTTCCGGGCATCTCAGTCTCAACATTCGTTCCAGTGGCATCAGAAATGGACGCGAGAGAAGAGAAGGAGAGAACAAAGAAGCTCTTCATCCGAGGAACGAAGTACTACTCTGCTATCACCTTATGTCTCGCTCTACCGGTCATGATCTTCACTGAACAAATCCTCAGATACTGGGTCGGCGAGGACTTTGTGCAGTATTCAATCATTACCAGGATACTGATCATTCATCTCTTCTTGGCAATGAATCATCAGACGGCTGTACAGATCCTGACTGGAATGAACAAACTCAGACTAGTCCTCTACTTCTACATTCTGCTCTTCGCTTTGACTTTGCCATCCTCTATAATCCTCTCCCTCCAATTCGGAATGACAGGCGTGGCACTTGGCAGGACCATTCCTTTCTTCTTCTTGGAAGGAGCCTTCGTGTGGGGAATACTGAAGCTTCTGGGTGTATCCGCCAGAGATTTCCTGAGTGGCGTCTTGTCACGTGTCTATCCTTCTGCCCTTCTAGCGGCAATTCCCCTAATCCTACTTAGTATGCTGATACCTGAACCTAGCCTTTCTGTGCTCCTTCTCTTGGTCATCATGGGCGTGTCCCTAGTTCTGACACTCTTCTACTTCATGGGTCTCGAAGAGGGAGAGAAATCAGATGTTAGGAAGCTCATCGGAGACCTTGCATCGGCGTTCAGATCAAAACGCGATGTCAAACAAGAGAAATAGAAGGGCGATAGCACACGACATCAAGGAGAGCTGACCGAGGAATCAATCTCAGACAACCGGATTCCAAATCGCTCCAGGAAGAATGATAACGAAACAATTATATTCTTGTCCCCAGCTCGACTGACTAGTGGTTGAATCCAAGAAAGGAGGCCTTGCAACAGCCTTTGTCATGATTGCCCTCGCGGTAGCTCCATTTGTGCATGACTCACCTGCAGGTCAAGACCCCCCAGTCGGACTCAACTCTGGATATGACTATCAATGGGATGGCGGCGGCGACGGAAGGAATTGGACGGATCCTTTGAACTGGAATTTGGACGCAAACTACCCAAGCGGTGAGAACGATACAGCGACTTTTGCATCCACAGTAGACGAGATAGTCACCTCCTCCTTTCCACTGACTATCGGCAACTTGGACTTGAAAGATACTTTCGCGGGAAGAATCATCCTGCAGGGGTCCATGGTTCTGTCATCAAGAGGAGACGAGAATGGGGCATATTGGCAGAAGGGCGGATCATTTGAGGCGAACGGGCACGACATCTATGTTGAGGGAGATTGGCTTCAGCTGAACGGCTCATTCATGCATGGGGCTGGGACTGTGGAATTCAAAGGCGGTCACACCCAAAACATATCTTCTTTGGACCCTCTGTACAGCGTTATCGTCAACAGTGGGACAACACTTGCACTGAAGCATGACATTGAGCTGTATCAGATCCACATAGAGGGAACATCCTCTTTGGAAGTCGACGCCATTGCGGTTGGTAAACCAAGGACATTTCTCAATTTCACTGACCAAGCAGGCTGTGGATTCACCGTGACAACCAGTGGGTACATAAACCTGACCGGCGACACGAATCACCGCCCAACGATTACGAGCGCGAATGACGGACAACCTGTCACAAATGGTTGGGAGGGGAGGACAAATGCCAAATGGCAAGCGGATTACGCAGTCTTCAGATACATGAAGGACATTAGATCGCTCTCTTCCAGTGTAGTGGATATCGATTTCTCATCGTTCAATCTTTCAAAATCAGGGACATGCTACGCTCAGGAGACTCCCTATACTCTGTCATTCACAAACAACTCGTTCGGATCCGCTTCCTGCATATTCTACACGTCAGCTTTTCACGGCGAGTATGACAACATAACCAAGGATGGACCAGGAGGAATCACCGTATTCGGTTCCAACGGGATTTCGGAATTCCATAACAGTGAAGTCTCTTTCGACTTGGTCTTCTTCACTGGAAATGCAATGCTCTCCTCGCGGAACGGATTCAACATTCTAGGAGCTTTCGATATAGCAATTGGAAAGGGTGTACACTATCTCAGCGAAATCGTTTCCTACCCGCCTCGACAGTCGGACAGCATAACAATACACAGTGGAAGTCTTGTGATCGATAGGAACGTCACACTTCGGAATCTGTATGTGGGCCACATCAACAGCGACTACGTCAATCTGACGGTTGAACCAGGCGTGCAGATTGCGGTGGGTGAGGCTATCACATTTCGCAATGGCTATGGAGCCAGTATCATTCGCTTGATAGGGAACGAGACTCATCCAGTCGTACTGAGAAGCAAAACAGAAGGCAATCAGAGCAGATTCTGGCTCAATACCCCGAGATACTTCTTCGCAGATTACGTTGACTTCAAGGATATCGATTTCTCAGGGAAGATGGGCTACGCAAAGAATTCGAGGAGCCTGGGGAACTGCGATAATCTCTGCATTGATTGCGTACTTTGGTTTCGTGAGGAGATGCCCGCTGTACTGGATGACACGAGTCCTGCCACGTTCAAAGTGTCTTACTTCAATGCTGAGGACAATCCGCCAGCATTCGTTGGTCTTGCGATCGAGGAAGTAGGTCAATGGCATGTGTTCAGGATGAGAGAGCTGAATGTTGGAGACACTACCTACACCGACACAAAGGAATATGCTCTGACAGTCCCTCTAGAACCCGGTGTCTATTCCTACTACTACATAGGAGACAACGGAACGAAGAACGAGACAACCCCTGCATACACCTTCAAGGTTGTTCGCCCTGTTGACGGTCACTACAGACTCACGACCTACAATGGAAATCGCTCACAATTCCATAGAGATATAGTACGGTTCAGGGAAGCCAGCTTCTTGTCTACAATGGTCATGCCGTCACCCGATGGATTTGCGTACACAACTATTGGTGGACCCAACTTGTACAGAGTCCATAGGAATGACTCCTTGGAACTCATACATAGTTTTGCAGGATGGTCTGGCACAAATGGATTGCTTGTGACCACTGACGGTATCATGTTCGTTTCATTGAGGAATACGTCAGCCCCCTACAACTCGAGTCTCTTCCGAAGTGCGGACTATGGCAGCACATGGCAGAGAGTTGGTCCGTGGAATGTACAAGAGAACTTCGGATTTGATGTTGATGACAGAGGTGGCTACTATTTCGCCAATTACAGCCAGAGAATGTTTGGCCAGAAAGCCCAAAATATCAGCGTGTATAAATCCTCGGACAAGGGTTTGACCTGGAGGGCGATACTCAACGTGACAACACCGACGGCTGACCATATGCACATCGTGAGAGTAGATCCGTACGTTCCTGGCTCCATATGGGCAACGCACGGTGACGACCCGCCTGGGAATGGCCTGTGGCACTCGTCGGACTATGGCAAGTCTTGGGAATTTCTCCTGTATGAACAGCACACGGCTGCGGTTTTCGACGAAGAATACGTTTTCTTCGGCCAGGACAACACCCCCTACGCCATGAGAGCCTACGACAAGACCCAAGATGCCTTCTTCTACACTCACACACTTCCTGACGAGGGTTGGCAGGCTTGGACTGCCATAGAATATACCTGGCATATGACTACGATAAATGGCGTTTTCTGGCAGATACTCACGGATTATGGGGGTGGGAAGGAAGATGGCCTTTGGGCAAGCTGGGATGGCTTCCATTGGGTGATGGTCGATCATTTTGGTCCAGCCTTTCCAAGGGGGCTCACCGAAGTGTACGGCAAACTCTATCTTTCCTTCAATGAAGGCAGCAACACCAGGATATACGAAATGATGAGCAAAGAGGACATAATGGAACTGTACTTCGCAACCCATCCAACGAACGAGACCTTGCTCCATAATGGATCGTTCAGAACAGGCCACACCCTACAACCGCTTTCCCACTATGTCATCGAGAATCCCCGAGTCAGGTTCAGAAGCCATCCGGTCAGGCAGTTCATCATGCACCCTGACATGGAACATTGGAGCTACGGTTGTCAACAGAACACTGGTCCTTGTGGTTGGTCACCTGCTCAAACGGGCATCGGCAACGTGAGCTGGGCGAGGGACTACGAAATATATCACTCACCACCGAGTAGTGCAAGAATCATAAACACCAACGCACAAGAGGCATACTACGTCATGCATTCCCATCCGAGCGCGTTTGGGGAGTATCTGAAGCCCCACACGTATTACACATTTTCATTCTGGGTAAAAGCAAACAAGACCTACCCCAGAGGTCTGTGCTGGGAAATCCACTGGATTGATGAAGCGGGGAATGATCTCGGAAAGTCAGGTGCATGGTGTCCGGAGAGTCTAACGACAAATTGGACGAGATACTCCGGACAGCACTACTCCATGTCCAATACGAAGAGAGTTCAGATATGGTGGTATGTCCTTGGGAAATACCTGACAGTCTGGACCGACGACTGGTCCTGGACCGAAGGAGCAAACACAACGGCCCTTCCTGTGAATCCCTATCCTGGATACTCAAATGGCACGCTCAACACAGGGAACATTTCATACCTTCGAATAGGACCCAACGTACTGAGCTATTCTGAGTCTGATGGTGTTCTTTCAAACAGTTCGTATACAACGTGGATATCTTCCACGGATCGAGTTGGTGGGTTCATTGATTTCAGCGCGTCGGTTGAAACAAGCGGAATCTCTGATTACCAAATCACAGGGGACACGGTGCTGTTTGTCGAGGATGGCTATGTCGTGGACTATGACCATGATGAGGACAAAGCACTTCTCAGGATATTCGGTGGACAGATACATATCGCTCGAAAAGTAAGAGTGGGATACCTAGGATTCAACGGAATGGATGTTCTCATAAATCCCACTGACCCTCTATATCTGAATTTCACCAACTGGTCCGAAGAGCAAGTGGCAATCGAGTATAACTCGACAAGTGATAACAACGTCTCGTTCCTTGTGGGAAGACTACTTCCACTCCAGAACTACACGATATCTGTCGGAATGCAAACAGATTACACGGTCACAGACGCCAGTGGCTATCTGGTGTACAACTTCTCCGGGTCTGGAGAACACACAATAGTCATCGAGAAAGGTGGGATTGAACCTCCCTCCTTAGAGTCTGTAACACTTTCGGGACAGAGTCTTGAGAACCTCACACTGATATGGAGTCCCTCGCCAGACGAGGCCGAGTTCAACATCACAGAGTACAGAATCTACAGGACGAACGGCACGTACGACAGGCTACTGCTTGGATATCAGCTTGTTGGGACCATCCCGCTAGGAACCAACGCATACAACGACGCGGGAGCTGGGCTAGGAGACAACCAGAACTACTTCTATGGCGTTTGCGCCATCACCGACACAAATCTTTCGACATGTGCAGTTCTCCAGGGAGGTAAATTCATCCGCCCACTCGGACCCGGATTCCAGCTGATTTCTGTGCCGCTGTTGCAGTCCGACTATGGAATTGAGAGTGTTCTTCAGACGGTTGTGTTTGAAAGGGCCTGGTCCTATGACTCAAAGGAGGAATCCTGGCTTTCGTATATGAAATCTAAAACCTATCTGGGTTCACTTCTGGATCTTGGGACAACGGATGGCCTGTGGGTGGAGGTATCAGCACCCTGCGACTACGTCATTGCCGGAATTGTGCCACTCTACACAACGATCGAACTAAGCACGGGCTGGAATCTGATAGGTGTCCCGTCATTTCTGGGAAACATCACCGTATCTCAACTCAAGGCTGAAACGCCAACGCTCCGAGTAGAGGGCTATAGCTCCCTCAACCCTCCTTCCTATCTCAAAGTGCTGGCGGATAGTGACAGACTCTTTCCGGGCTTCGGGTATTGGGTGTATCTCAACCAAGCTGCTCTATGGACAATAACGAACTACTAAGCGAAACCCCGCGAGCAGTGACCCTTTCATCTAGCATTATGCACACGAGGCTGGGTCAAGATGGGCTCTCCGGCGTCGGCACGAAGACCTTTGCCCGCGACATAGGCGCACTTCTCACCTTTGCAGGAGCGACTAGACAAATTTTCAGACTATCCCGAAATGATGGAACTGAATATGCTCGCTTGACGCGGCATGATCACTTCATGGCTGAATTCCTTCTCAACGACTCTTCTTGCTTCTCTGCCCATTTCGAGAAGTTCCTCTTTCTCCTCGGCTACGCGACCTACAAGGTCAAGAAGGTCCTGCAAATCATAGTCAAACAGAAGGCCGGTTTCACCATCGATGATTGGATATCGGTTCCCCTTTCGAGCCATCATGACGGGTCGACCGCATGACATAGACTCAAGTGTCACTCTGCCAATGCCACGAAGGGGTAGGGTGTTGAGAAGTACGTCAATTCCAGAGTAGAAACCCGGCATATCCTCGTAGGATGTCGAGCCAAGGAACTTGACCCTGGGAGACCTACTGAGTCTCTCGAATCTCCTTTCCACATCCTTTGGGGCCAAACCTGCGACCCTCAACTCCACTCCATCGGGAATCTCCGAAGTGAATCTTAGAAGAAGATCAGTTCCTTCTCTATCGAGCCTAGCTGCGTATCCTATCCGCAGGACCTTGGATTTGGTTGGACTCTTATAGCGGAAGTGGGACGTATCGACACTATTTGGCAAGTGGTATAGTTTCGTAGGCAAACCTTCGTCCTGCACGAATTCTCTGGCCTTCTCGTAGCCATCAATCTCTATGCATTGAATGTGTGGGATTTCTCTGAGCAGGAAATCTCCCACAACGTCCCCAGGTTGCCATTGTGCAAACCTCGAATGGTCGCGGTATAGGACAGCTGAGCCAAACTCGGAAAAGTCCAACATCTCAAAGAACATCTTCTTGAGATAGTCCGACTCCAGTCCAAACGCCAAACGATGGAAATCGACTTCCTCCAGCCTAAGCAGGAACAGCATGTCGAAGTCGGCTTTCCTGAGGTATTCCTTCTTCTTCTTCGATCGGAGATATTCCAACACACCGTTGGAAAGTGTTCTGACTTTTCTGGGTACGAAAGTGAGGTGCCTTGACGTCCTGAAGTCCATGGGAGGGAAACGCATGACCGTCATGTGGTCCTCCATGGCATCCTTCCTTGCTGTGTGAGGATACTCGTTGGTAACAACTTCAAAGTGAAACTGCCTGAGGTTTCTCATTATCTCGAGCGCTGCGGTTTGGATTCCTCCAGTCCACGGCAGGAACCAGGGCAGATATACTGCGATTCTTTCCATATCATTAGCCTTCATGGAAATGCTTTGACGATCTCTGACGTTCTTTCAAAAGGTCGCAGTATATCTTTTTTTCCAAGTGTATTGCTACGATGATATGAAGACTCCATATAATGCGAAAGGTTGGGATGAAGCATCAGAGAATTCCCCTAGAATCGAGCTTCTCCAGAAGAGTGTCTACAGCTCGCTCCCAGTCATATTTCAAGGCAATCCGTCGAGCTTTCCTCTGTGTTTCAAGAACCTTTTGAGAAGATAACCGAAGACTGTTGAGTGTCCGAATCACGTCCTCCTTCCTTTGGAATCCGAATACGACACCTGACCTTTCAAGTTCGCGGATTACAGCGTTGGACGCGTTCACAAACACGGGCCTCCCACATGACAAACACTCCAAGATCTTTAACGGGAAGAAGAAGAACCCATAGTCTCGAAATTCCTTGTAGTCCAGGTCATATTCACCAATTCCGAAATCATGATCAGACATCATGCGAGGCAATTCATCGTGAGGCACAGACCCCACAAACGTGACGTTCTTCAAACCTAGCTCTTTAGCCTCATTCTCGAATTCTGCTTTCCGTGGACCATCACCCACAACAGTCAACTCCACCTCACCGTGCATGTCCTTGGCGACTGTCATAGTAATGTCCAGAGATTTGTTTTCGTCAAGATGGGCAACGTAGAGCAGCCTAACATTGTGAGGAATTGGCCTTTCCGAGAAAGAGAAAAGATTGGTATCGACACCATTAGGGACAACGACAAGTTTCCTTGATGGAATGCCCATTCTCTGATGAGCGGTCTTGGATTCATCCGTTTGCACAATGATAATGTCAACGAAATCGAGCGCCCGGAATCTAAGTCTGTGGGTCAGTTGGCCCATCCAATTCCTCTGGGCGTGAGGAGCTGCCTCGTCGACATCATTCTTTTCGAGCACGAGTGGTTTACCTAGAAGCTTGCATATGGCCAGCGTGGAAAATAGAAGATCTCTCACATAGACCATCTTGCAACGCCTGATTTCGCCGAGCTGGAACAGCAATACCCATTTCAAGAAAAGGATGAACTTCCCTGGAAAACGTGTCGTCCTCCGAAGAAGGAATTCAGTGCGCTTAACGTGGATATCCTCGGTGAGTTCTTCAGAAGGTTCAGACAAATCCTTCTTGTTGGTAAGGAAAACCAGTCTTCCCCTTCTACCAGCTACACCTTTCATCATTCTCAGGGTATGTGTATAGACAGGACTCCATGTCTCTGGGAAGCCATGCCAGAAAACACCAACTACTCTTTCTTCACTCTCTTCAGGCTTCCCCATGTCACTAGTCCCCCAGGATGATTCTGGCTCTGAGACCATTGCTGTTCATCGTAGGTTGAGCCATACATTCGGTCCAGCAATTGGGACACCGATCATGAGATACGTCTGTTCTCACTGCTCTTATCTCTTCACTCTCCGTCCATAATCGACTCAAGTCGAAATCATAGTCTCGCAGATTCGCAATCCTTCGTCCCCATGAAATGCAGGGATACACATCCCAGTAAGGGTCAATATAGCAAAAGGTGAATGCCGCGAAACAAGGTAGTACTTGGCGGCTTGTGTCATTCAGATATCTCGGTATGCCCTTTGTGAAGAGACTCTTCGCAAAGCCAGGATATTTCTCCGTAATACTCTCAATCTGCGAGATGATGACATCCTTGGACAACTGCACTTGCTCTGCTTCAACATCTCCATAGTAGCTTTCGGAAGCATGGGCTGTACGAAAGTGAATCCTTTCGGGAGGAACGCCTTCGTCAATCAAGAAATCTATGAACGAGGAGAATGTTTCGCAATTCCCCTTGGCAACTGTGTGAGATACTGACGTACGAAGGTTCTTCCATTCACTTTCCCCCGCCAGACCCCAGTGAAGGAGTTCCATGGCTTTCTGGAAGCTTCCAGAAACTCCTCTGAGGGAATCGTGAATCTCCTCCAAGCCATCCAACGATACCTGTAACTCAAACAACTGGGAGGGGAGCATCTTTGCCATCATCGATCTGGCCATCTTCTTGATTCTGTCCGGGAGCAAAGAATTCGTGGCTCCTCCAACGTTTCTTCCTTCCTCCACCATCATCTCCATGAATCCTGATATGTTCTTCTTAAGGTAGATCTCCCCTCCAGTGAGCGTGATGTTCTCTAGATTCTTGTTCTTCTTCAGGAAGTTGTCGAATTCCTCCAATGTCATCTCCCTTTGCAGTTCCTCAGGATTGTACCTGTACCTCTTCCATATACCGCACATTTCACAACGAGAGTTGCAGAGATATGTAACGGCGATAACAACCTCTCGCGGCGGGATCACCGGATGACCATAACGCCTGAAGAGTTCCGCTTTGCCGATACGCATTCCGGAACTCACTCGCGAAGACAAGATTCGATAACCTCCAACAGACTGTTTTCCCTTTTCTCGGGTGTGAACTCGGTGGCGATCCTCTTTCTTGCTAGCTCTCTCATTTTGCCATCCTGAAGTGCAACCTCGATGGCCCTTGCTGTGGCATCCACATCATTATAGGGTACGTAGTAGCCTGAATCCCCCACTACCTCCGGTATCGCCCCGCGTTTCGTGACAACAGGAGCGCATCCACAAAGCATACTTTCAGCGAGTGAGCATCCGAAACCCTCGTGATAGGAAGCCTGAACATAGACCTTCGCTCTTTGCATGTACTTCAGCAAACGTTCATCGGTCACCCACCCTGCAAACTCAACGTTTGGTGTGGATATCTCCTTTAGATACTCTATCGAACTGTCTACCCACCTGCCAACCAGCACAAATCGAACACTAGGAAGGTGTTTGGCTGCGCGAACGAAAGTCTCAAGACCTTTCCTCCAGAGATAGTCCTCTCTTACAAATCCTATCGTGATGACTGAATCACTCTTTTCACCGGAAGGCTTGAAATATGCCGAATCGAAACCATAGGGGATGACCAGGATGTCTTCTCTTTCTGTGAACCTTTGCGCCTTTTCTTTGAGCGCGTCAGAGCACGTTATAATCTGGCCGGCGTGATCGAGAGCATATCGAAGACGTTCCACCCAGTCTCTCGGAAACGTTTTGTCAAACACCTCTTCCTCGGCAACATCAAAGCCAGCAATCTTCACCACAGACTTCCTCTTCAGCTTGTTAGCATATTTCACACAGAGATATGCATTGGCATATGCGAAATCTGAGAATGAAATATCGGTCCTCAGGACGCCTATTGCTATCATGAGTCTATCAGGGTAGCCGTGAAAGGTCCCTTTGTAGAAATAGGGATGCACATCATAACATCTCCTCAGAATGTCGTAGTCTTTCTTGGTGAATGGTTGCATGTCTTTGTAGTTGATATAGGCGAACAGTATCCGGCCGCTTCCTTCCTTCAATTTGGACATCACCTACGCTTTTTCTGATATAACCTCAAAAGGACGTTCTTGTACATCGCCGGTATCGTCCTTTTCCAGTCGTAGTTGGATGAGGCCTTGGATGCACTCCTAGAATAACGTGCCAATAGCTCAGTGTCATCAACAACAGACAGAACCTTCTCGGCAAATCCCGAAGGACTCTGTGCCGAAATGCCCACTTCATGCTTTTGGATGATGGTGTCCATACTTCCTCCTCTAACGCCCAGGTGTGCAATTGGCAGACCTGTTGCGAGATACTCAAACGCCTTAATCCCGACGAGTACCCTGCTAGAATCCCCTTGATAGAGAGTATACACGCCCATTCTTGATCTTATCATCCATTCAGCGATACGTTTCCTAGATAGCACTAGTCCCTCAAAGACGACATTTCCATCTAGACCCAGGCTCTCCACCTTTTCCCTAACACGAAGTTCATATGGGTTCCGATCGCACCCCAGAAATACTAAGTTCGTTTTCGGCCTCGATTCCACAATTACTGCCAAGGCATCTATCAAACTCAACGAATCGTAGTAGGCCCTAGGAGCGCCAATGTGGAGAAGATCGATGTCTTTCCTGCGTACATCGGGAGCTGGTTTCGGCAAGGATTCGGAATCGAATCCGTTGTATAGGACATAGAATTTGGATTTGTTCAACCTGTGTCTCCCGACCGCCATTTCCATCATCAAGGGCAGGACAGTCACAATGATGTCAGCGTTCCTCAGTACCCAACCCTCTAACAGAAGTTTCACCGCATTCCTGACCCTGTTTGGGGAAAACTCTACCTCCTGTGCGAAGATATCCTGCATATCCAAGACGCACGGTATAGAAAGCATCTTGGCGATAAGAAGGGCTTGAGTCGGCAGTGTATATGAGGGTTGGCTCACAACTATGATATCCGGATCTACATTCCTAGTCTGACTGAGAAGGTTCGCCTGAATCCCTGTCACACTTGCCAGTGCCTGGATCAAGCCTCCTCTTAGCCTTGCGGAGTCATACGTTTCGACTCTACGCACCTCGACCTCTCCGTGGTCATACCGCCTCGATTCACCGCTGAAATCTGGAGCGAAAACCAAGACCTCACATCCAAGTCTACTCAGGTACTTGCTGAGAGCGACCCCCCTCGATGCCAACGCAAGACCCATTTCATCTGGTGGAAAAAACTGCCAAAAAAAGAGTACTCTCATCTAGGCTCTCCTACGTGACTATTGGATTCCCTCGGACTGTTGACCCACATATCGTGCAATTCCATCAGTGTGACAATCTCCCAATCATCGTCAAGGGAATGAAGGAGACTTGTCAATCCCCCAATATCCCCATTACAGAGTTCAGCCATTTCTCTCGCCATCCAAGGCAAATACCTTAGTATGTCGACACACTCCCACGAGTGAATGAGGAAAATCACGTAATCACCCGAAACAAGGGACAACGCCTCATTGGTCCTTTTAATGCCAGATTTGTTGAGAAAACCCATTCCAAGCGGAGCACCAGGTAACATGGGATTCTCTGTGAGCGGAATTTCAACGATGCGAGTACCATCGGCCTGGGTCACATCCCGAGGATTGGGATGGTAGATCACTGTTGGAGCTCCACGGAAATCGTACATTGTGAACAGTCCACGCCGTTTCATTCTTCTTCCAGGCATTACAGATGAATCAACGAGATAGCCGAGGTCATCAAGAATCTCAATGGTCGTACCGGATATGCTAAAATTCGGGGCCCTGAACTGTTTGACTTTGGCCCCTGTCAATTCCTCGATAATTCTCGTCGACATAGTAATGTCATCCTTCTGAGCCTGCCAACTCCTCCTAAGAAGCAATCCGTGTTCATACCCGTGATTCCCGACAACGAAATCCCTCCCTAACTCCTTCAGGATCTCCTCGTGGTGAGTGGAGAGTTCTGCGGACACAAAAATATCAGGGGCAATTCCGTTTGACTTGAAGAAATCTCTCAATACGGGAAGACCCTCATCGACTCCGTAATAGGTTTCATGTAGCACTCCAGGAACATCTCGTTCGAGGTCGATAGTAAACACAAACTGTTTCTTCATCGCTTGGTCACCCCTGAGAGCATGGTAGCCAATATCGTCCAGACTTCACCCTTGGGCAGGAATTTCGCACATCGTCGGATCGATATCCTAAACCGCAACTTCATCGCCTCCACCCCAGGGCATCTTCGTACACACGAATGTGCTCACTCACCATTCTTTTCAGTCCGAACACTCTCTCAAACCTCTTCTTCAGAGTTCTGGCAATTCTCCTCATGTCGGCAGGATTTCCTGCCGCGCTCGAGACGGCCTCTGCGATTTCGGCGGGCGACGTACCTGTGATTATCCCGTCAGTCCCGAGGAGTTCTTTGATTCCACCGACGTCAACAGACACAACTGGTTTGCCGATGGACATCGCCTCAAGAACTGCCAGAGGGGAATTGTCCATGAGAGATATGTGAGTATAGACATCACAGAGTGCCAAGTAGTCCCATGCATCAGGAACTCTTCCAAGGAACGAGACCTTTGATCCTGCACGTTCTGCTTTGGTGAATTCCATCATTTCACTCATTCGACTGCCTCCTCCGACGATGAGCAAATGGGGGTCCAATTCATCGTCGATAAGTTTGAGGGAGCATATCAAGGATTTTATTCCATCACACTTCTTCCCGAATTCTAGAGGGGAAATCATGCAGAGAATGGGATACCGCGACCCAATCTTCAACCTACTTTTCAATTGCCTAGCGTATTCCTTAGACACGGTCTTCGGGATGACGGAAGGTCTGACAACCTGACCTCCCAGGCCAGTAGCACGGCCAATCACAAGGCGTGAATAGTCCGACAGATGGACTATGAATCTGCATTTGGCCAAGAACCCAGAGAACGCCTTCCATTTGAGACGAGACAGCTCAGGAATCGTGTGAAAAGTGAAGCCAGATACCTTCTTCAGCTTCAGGGAATCCCTCAAGACATACCAGTGCGCGTGACAGTGGACAAGATCGCTAGAAGTGTCGATCTCCCGACCCACGGTAACTTCCACTCCAGCTTCGACAAGTCCCTGCTTCAGAATGTCTATGTAGGTTGAGATACCTCCAACGACGTCTGGTGATTGATATGGAGTGGCAATCTGGATTCTCATCAAGCTACCCCTGCCTGGACAGAAGTCCAAAATCCTTCCCGAGCACCGACCATCATACTAACCACAAGGACTCCACATCGTTTTCATGGATCTTGTACCTGGCTGACGACCCATCTGCACCACCTTCCACCATTTTTCGAAGAAAGAGCGAATCCCTGGGACCGTATGAGATGAAGAAGGGATACAGGGTCTTTTGCATCACCACATAGCGGACCTGGTATTTCTCCATCAGTTCCTGGGCACTAGGAGGAACTGATACATCATATAGTATGCGCTCCCAGTCTTCCTGGGCATTCGGAGCATTAGTGGCAACAAACAGCTCGTCCGTATTGAAGGTGATCTCATCGTACTCAAGCCTTCTGACTGTGAGAGTACTGGTAGGTATGAAAAGAAGATTCTCGTGGGGTTGCAAGCCGAATACGAGTTGTTGGGGACTATACCAGTGAATCGATGCGCCACCAAGCGGCATACAAGGTTTTCCTGATACCGCCATAATGCGCCCGCCCATGAGCCCTTCATTGGTGACCACAATTCCCGACGCGTATCTCTTAACGTATATTGACGTATCGAAGGTACCCTCGGGAATTTGGTCATCTGTGAGATACTTCCCCCTCCAGTAGTCCTTCACAATCCAGGAGAAGGCAAGAGATGATAGAAGAACACCTATGATGAGGACAGTTCCGATGGCTCCTCTTCTTCTCCTCAAGAAACGTGTTGAGATGAATGCAAATGACGCCAGCAATATGAAGAAGAGAATCATGAACTCCGATATGTAATCCCTGAGTGAAAGGAAAGGAATCAGGACAAAAACCATGAGAAGCATGAATTTGTCCTGGATGTCCTTGGGCCTCTTCCATGAGTACAGGACAAAGCCAAGTAAAGCAAACGGCATGGCGAGACCCACTTTCCCTGTGAAGTTGACTGCCATGTTGAGAAGAAGGACATGGATACTCGATCCCTCGAACAGACTCCCCTGGCTATATTCCTCCCGAATGTCAAACCCGCCGTAGCCGGGGAAGTATATCTGAACCAAGAAAATGAGAAGAAAACCCAGGAGGACTGCTCCCAAGGCTAGTACTCTGAAAAGCCTGTCAAATCTGACGAGCCGAAACCTCACTCTCTGGGTGATTCTGTGAATAGATGGGATAAATGCGTACGAGATGAACAAGAAGATCGCGAGGAGCCCCATACGATGGAGAGTGCACATGAAGAAGAACACAACACCTGCAAAGACGATGTATCTAGAATCTCTCGTTTTCATATGCCTAGTAAGAAGGAGGACTAGCACGGGCAAGACCGCAACAACGTAGCCTCTCGAAGATCCTATCCAAGTGGTATCCTTGACGAAAAACGGGGCGAGAGAGAACAGGAGAGACACAAGAAAGGCGGACTTCGGATTCCTGAAAATCTCCATGCTAACGAGAAAGGCAGAAAGAGCCCCTATCACACCAAAGATCATTCCCAAGAGTAGAATGGAACCCTCGATACTCAGACCCGAGAGCGAAGAAATCGAGGAAAGCAGAAAAGGTGTAGCGCTCGGATAGGAAAGAGCGTACAGTCCAAAGAGCGACAAGGGATTCAAGTACCATTTCGCATAACCCTCCTCAACCAATGAGTTCGCCAATGAATGTATGAAAGAGGTGTCTGATCCCATTTCGTGCGAAACTGACACAGGATACCTGTAGAGTATGTTCAGGATGACTATGACAGCAACAATACAGTAGACGGCAGACTTAGGAAACCTCCCTTTCTTCCCCTTCTTCTCTTCTTCCTTTGCTTCCCTTGGCATCTTCGTTCCTTCCCTAGTCACAGCAGATCGCAGCCAATCCTACTATCACGTAATCACACATTCGACAAGACCTCTCTGTAGACTTCTGCTGTGGACTCTGCAACCTTCTGCCACGAATATTCTCTGGCTATTCGCACGCATGAAGAAGCCATCTGTTCTCTGTGAGAACCTACCTCCAGAATCTTCTCTGCGGCTTCCTCCAGGTCCGAACTCTCAAGAATTGATCCGGTAACGCCAGGTCGTACCACTTCTGAAATGTCTCCCACCCTCGTGGACACGACTGGAAGACCACAAGCAAGAGCTTCAAGGATAACAGAAGGAAAACCCTCGTGCGCTGATAGAATGCAAAACGCGTCGGCCGCGCTCATGAGTAGAGGCAGCCGAGACTGGGGAACGGAACCTAACATACGAACGTCTTTCGTCCTGTGAGAAGATATCAGAGCCTCCAGTCGAGGTCTATCACCTCCGGCTCCTGCAATTAGGAGCTTGGATTTCTCTCTCCTCTCCTTGAGGGTGGAGAAAACTTGGAGAAGAATATCCAACCTCTTCTCCCTGTCAAGCCTCCCAGCATACAAGACTACGAAGTCATCCTCACGTAGTCTCAGAGATTCTCTAGACTTGAGGTAGTCCAACCGCTTGAAGAGGTCAGTGTTTACTCCCGGTGGAATGTAGTGTGTGTTGTCCTTTCTATCTGGATATCTCCCCAGAAAGAGCTCTATGGACTTCTTGGACACGAAGATCAATTGATGTGTCCGTTGGATTGAGAATCTCTCGAGGTAATCATACGCCTTTCCCATGATTCTCCCTCTCTTGAGGTAGACATTCCTGAAGTGAGTTCCATGCAATGTAATGACCTTCGGATTCTTCTTCCTGAGAACATGGAATGGGATCATGTCATCTGGCCTATGAGCATTGATGATTGGTTCTTCGGGCAACGTTATGGAAGGATTCGAGGCGAGCAAGCGCATCAAAAAGCCAAAACTCGTCAGTCCGTTGCAAGGTGACACGGGGATGAACTCATACGGGAGGCTAGAATCTGCCACGGAGCCAGCACCTATGAGACTAGCCTCGACTCCGGCTTTTGGCAGTTCCGAAAGGATATTGTTGACGTAGTTGGAGACCCCACTTGGTCTGCTCATCCCTGGGCCAAGACAGCCAACAAACACGACCTTCATCGATTCCCCCCTGAATGTCTGCAAAGACTGTCGGGCCAGTCCTCAATGAATTCTGTGATGAAGGCAACGACATCGATCTTGTCCCGCAGCAATTCCTCTCTTCTCGTCTGCCACGATGACTTGAGGTTCCTAGTTCTCATCCATTTGGCGGCCTGGTCCTTCACAGAATCCCAACGAGGGACTGTCCTCCCCAGACCATACTTCGCTTGCTGATCGACAAGATAGCCACGAGTGGTGCTGGAAACATAGATCCATGGAATGCCCAAGACACCTGCCTCCGAAGCCATGGTTGCACCCTCCCCGATGTACATCGCAGCGTATGCCATCAGGTCATGCATTTCGTACGGCTTGATGTTCAGTTCATACTTCTCGAGCTGCTGCGGAAGAGGCAGTTCCGACGTGATCATGACCCTCCCGAATTGTCCCAGCCAATCCACAAAGCTCAACGCCCTCGCATCGTCAGCTAAAAGAGTGTCCCCCCGCTTGAGGTCATGACTGGAATCGGCTGCTGAGATCCGCAGGAGGATATAGGGTTCACCTCTTTTCAGTTCGAATCGATCCAGAACCATAGGATTCGGTGTGAAGTAGTCTGGGTGCAGATATGCCAACTCGTGGTAGCCGTCGTATTTGATGTGCTTCGGACCGAGATCCAGGTCAAAGCATGAAGGTGTGCAGACCGCGGACACAAATGGAAGCATCGAACGCAGGACCAGGTTGGCAATCTCAGTGTCGCTGAAGGCGATTGCCGGAACACCACAAATCCTTGCAGCCTGAGCGGAATAAGGAATCCCAGTACTTACGACGAGGTCAGGCCCGAATCCTTTAATCATTCTTGCCATCGTCAGGTCTCTGCGCATGGTGTCCAATGACTTGACTACCAACTCAGGATGGCTCTTTCCGATAGACACGTACTGGAGACCTAGAGTCCTCAGCAATTCCTCTGTAATCTCCCTTTGCAGGGCGGCGATCTTGATCTCGTGGCCTTTGCGTTGTAGAATCGATATCGGATTCTTGAATAGATGTACATGTGCTGGATGAGCGACGTTGAACAGTACCCTCATTTCTTCGCACCGCCTGACGATGCACAGTTGGCTGACACAGCGACTGAGGCCCAGCCAGGAAACGGAGCGTCGTCTCTTGATTGGTCCTGAGGAAAGGACAAGGATGATAGCATCATATTCCCATCCGATCGGCGTACGCGCGTTTCACCTAAGCCTCCTATAGATCCGATACGCCCTACCACTTATCCATAATAGCCTTGGCTTATTAATCTTTTTGAACCTACCTGGCTCTACCATTTTCCCGCCAAATCGCCTCTTGAACTCTCTGGGTCCGTAATCCTCCGTTGGGGAACCTGCTCCCCCGAAGTCGAAGACCTCGAATCCCTCAGATATTCCCCACTTCAATACATTCCAAATGAGGAATTCGTCGGGTTTCTTCGCTCTGTGCTCGGCCAGCGATCCTCCATACCAGTCATGAATGGTTCCCTTGAAAGAGAGTACTGCCCTGCAGGCGATTGGCTCTCCTTCGTGAAGACAAAGGAAGAACCTTGCATATTGCCGCGGCCCGAGGATTCTGAAGGCAGATTCAAACAGCGTCTTGTCCGCCAACGGTACGCCGACGCCGGAGTATGTCTTCTTCAGGATTTCGTAGGAGATGTCAATCTGACTGCTTGTCTTCGCCGGAACGAAATCCAGACCCGCCCTCTCTGCCTTCTTAATCCCCTTCCTTCTTCCTTTTGAGATATCTGACCATAGTTCCTCCTCTCCTCTTCCGAGATCGATGTGAAAATTGAGATGGGGCTCATAGGCGAATCCAGTGGACTCGTAGGCGGGAATATCGGATGACACATCCCATAGATTCCTAATCTCAGTATAGAGAGCGCTTTCAGAAGCCAGTCTGTCCAATTCCCTCAGTAGAATTGGAAGAATGCTCGCTTTCGAAAACAATGGGCCGCCTTGAAGTACACATCTCGTGCTGAACCGCTTCATGAACCCGCCGCCGTTCCATATCAGGGTTGCCAGCACCAGACCATGGATTTCATCGTTCTCGACGGCAAAAAGGGAGATTGGCCTGTAACGCTCAGCACTCTCGAAGACTTCCGCCATCTCAGGCGTTTGAAAGATGTTCCCCCCAGGAGCGTTCTCGATGAAACTCCGCCAATCCTTCGTATCAACTTCCCGAATCACCCTCAACTACTCGCCCCTCCTGTGACTGCTGGACATTCGCATGAGGGACCTCTTCAGGAAATCCCCAACCGTAAGCGCGTCAATATCACCAGTGAGACAGAACGCGCTACGATAATCATGAGGCCACAGACCCTTCTGCAGAAGTCCCCTTCTCTTTCCTATTTCAATAAGATCGCTTTCCTGCACAACAGCTTCGTCAATAGGAAAACCTGAAGAAGAATCTTCGGAGAAGACGAAACCCAGTTCCAGGGCCCTTCGATACAGAGGATGCTTGGACGAAATGCGAATGAGAGACTCACGAGGAACCATCTCTCCCCCTTCCTTGATCTCATTCCAAATCTTCACGACCATGCTATTTGGATTCTCATAGTCGATTCGCATGTCGCTGTCAACACTCAGCCTGGCTGCATTCCTTTTGAGCCACCAAGAAGCGATCTCTTCTAGGTTACCGACCCAGATATTCCTGTTCCTAACTTCTTCCAGAAGGCGTCCCAAGGCTTCCTCACATGTTTGGAATCTTTCTGGATGAATCTGCAAGACCAGAAGCTCCGATTTCTCATAGGATTTCTTGAGCATTTCCGACCAGTGTGCGAACAGGTCCGTTGGGTGACTTATCATCAATCTCTCCACAAGAATCTCATCGTCTGGAAGAGAGACAGGTATCCGAACAAGACCCTCTTCTATCCTAGGCAGGCTCGGAGTGTCTTCTTCATTTGTAGAAGAATAGAAATTCAAGAGCTTCTGGATCTCCTTGAGAGAGGCCAAATCGCGTCCTCCCACATCCCAGAATATCGAATTCGATGAGTCGTAAGTTAAACCAGACCTGCAGAGTGCTCTAATAAGGTCCCTGTTCCATCTTAAGTAGGGTGCTCTGAAGCCTTTGGGCTCTAGATCCACTGATTCGTAATCTGAGATTGCTTGGTTTAAGTCACTCTCGATTCTCTGGAGGTTCATATTCTTGTAGTCTATGTGGTCCATGCCGTGAATTGCCACGTCAAAATCCTTCAAGAAGTTAACGAGTCCTCGACCCCTTCTCAAGAGAGCAGAGGGGCATGCGAATGTCGCTGGACATCTGTTGTTTTTGAGAAACCTCCGAAAGGTGTGCAAACGCGCTTCAAGTCGATTGGAAGAAACCATACCGTAGTTTCTTAACACGCTCACAGCCCGGCCCAGTTTGCTGAATCTTCCGCGAGTCTTTGTAGCTCCTATCATCAGATCACACTCAGGACAAGTGCGATAACACCTGAAGCCGCATAAAGCCCGAGGATTACGGCAACCAACCTTCTTTCAGTCATTGGCTTGATGCTCAGTAGAAGATATGCAAGAGTATACCTTTCGGATCCTTGGGGAGGCGACAGTCTTCCTTGGGGGCCAATCATGGGATTGTGGCAAGCTTCCCGTCTATCATGGTTTCCCACAATGATGTAGTACGTAGTAGCAGCGATTTCATAGAATGCAGGAAGTAGAGCGATGGCACCGAAGAACTCGATGTCCCCAATAATGACACCCGCCGCAACAGCCGCACCCATGCCAAGAGTTCCTATATCGCCGACAAAGATCCTGGCGGGATATCTGTTGAAGTGGAAAAGAGCCAAGGAACAGCCCAGAAGCGAGGCAAAGATTGGCAGGGCATAACTCGTGGGATTTCTCAGCGCGACTATGAGAAGAAGAAAGGAGGTGATGACCACAATCTGACCGCTCTCCAGACCGTTGTAGCCTGCAGACATGTTGACAGCGTTCCCGCCGCCCGTGATACCAACGGGAATGAGCACCAACCAGTAGACGTAATAGGGAACGTCAATGAATATTCTGAAGGGAAGAGCGATATGCTCGGACCCAAAATGAACAAGCATGAGTGGAAAGCTGGCAAAGATCAAAGCAACCGCTTTCATCCTCTGAGAAATCTTGGACACGTCGTCGATAAGCCCTATCATGGATGCTATGAAGAAAACACTGATGACTGCCAAGAAGGGGGGCTCATAGACATTGCCAAGGAGCTTAATGACTCCAACCATTAGTGATATGGATATTGAAAAGGCGAAAACAGCCGCAATGCCGCCCAGCTCAGGAACTTCAGGTCTCCCAGGTTTATTGACATCGCCCCCAACCATATTTCCTTCTCTCATCTTTCTGATAAGAGGCGGAACGGCAACGATGGCAACAACAAAGGAAACGATGAAGGCGATAAATGTGGCTAGATATTCCGTTCCCGAATCAAATTGCATACTACTTCAGCACAAAAAACGGTCTGTATATCAAACTTTCCAACAACGTTATCAGATTTGAGAACGAATCTCGGAATCGAATAGGAGGAAAGAAGAGTTTAATATCCAAAAGACATAGTCAAAACGAGATGAGAATTGCCACGATTGTGGGAGCAAGGCCTCAGTTCATCAAGGCTGCTGCTTTGACAGAGAAACTGAGGAGGTTTGTGGAGGAGGTCGTCATACATACAGGGCAGCACTACGACTATGAACTCAGTAAAGTGTTCTTTGAGACACTAGATCTTCCCGAGCCTGATTACAACCTGGGTGTCGGTTCCGGCTCACACGCCGTTCAAACGGCAAGAATGCTCAAGAGAATTGAGGATGTTCTGGTAAAGGAGCAACCTGAGCTTGTTATAGTTCATGGAGATACCAATTCCACTCTTTCCGGTTCACTGGCAGCAGCAAAGCTCGGAGCCAAAATTGCACATGTCGAAGCCGGCCTTAGATGCTACAACTGATCAATACCAGAGGAAATCAACAGGGTCTTGACGGATCACCTTTCTGAGCTTCTATTCTGCCCGACCGAGACTGCAGTCGAGAATTTGAGAAAGGAGGGGATTGTAAACGGTGTCCATCTCGTTGGAGATGTGATGAGAGACATGCTTGAGAGATTTCTCTCAGTCGCAAAAGACAGAGACATTCTCTCTGAAATGGAGCTTGAGGAAGGATGCTTCCATCTCATGACCTTGCATCGACCACAAAACACCGAAAACAAAGACAACCTCCGCACGATTCTGGATGTCGTTTCAAATTTGAATCTGGATGTCGTTTTTCCCGCTCATCCTCGAACCGCGAATGCAATAAAGAGGTTTAATCTTCAGGAGTGTATCAAAGATAATGTGAAACTCGTGAATCCGCTGAGTTATCCGGATTTCATAGCGTTGTTATTAAGATGCAAGAGAATTTTGACGGACAGTGGAGGAATCCAAAAAGAAGCGTATCTCCTTGATAAGCCTTGCATCACCCTTAGGGAAGAGACAGAATGGCCTGAAACAGTTGAAGATGGCTGGAATACTCTCGTAGACTCGGACAAGGATAAGATCATCAATGCGATCAATTCTGATACCACTCCGAAAAGGAAACGTGAGTCTTTCGGTGACGGAAAGGCAAGCGATAGGGTTGCGCAAATAATCAGGAATTCACTGAATTAATATACTCTTTGGTCATCTTTCCTGACGGATGAACCCCTTCGCATTAGCAGTTGTTGCCGTGATATTTGGAGGCATTATATTCTCGTTAGCACGCAAAATTCTCTTCAGCCTAGTTATGGCCGTTGTCATCGCTGCCGTCTTTGCGATAGGGGCACTGGAATCTCCGCTCGTAATCTCACCCATGACCCTAGACTTGGCCTTCCAACCAGTGCACCTAAGAGAGCCAGGTTACCTGTATACGCTCTTCACCTCGATGTTTCTTCATGCAACATTCTTTCACCTGATATTCAACATGATAGCCCTGATTTTCATCGGACCCCTGCTGGAGGAGAAAATCGGTACGGTGAGATTTGCCGCCATTTACGTCACCACTGGCCTAATCGGGACTCTTGCATACGGCCTAATGCATCTGAACGAGATTGCCATCGTCCTCGGTGCTTCGGGAGCTATCTCTGGAATATTGGGAGCTTTCGCGGTGCTATATCCGAGAGAGAAGATATCCATGCTCTACATGTTCATCCCCCTCCCCCCGATGCGCATTCCCTATCTAGTAGCCTTCATAGTAGTTATTGAGACGCTCTTCGCCTTTGATCCTCGAAGCCACACAGCACATGAAGCCCACTTAGCGGGGTTGGCAGCTGGGATCCTCATTGCCCCATTGATCATGAGAATCGGTCTGCCTTCGAAGGAAGAGGTCACTTTGGCGGGCCTCGAACAACTTGCCGTAAACGATGAGTTGAGGATTATCCTACAGAAGATTGAGGGAGAATCTTTGGAGGATGTCAGGCGGGCCTGGCTGGAGAGATTTCTTCAGAAGGCGAGGTGCCCTGAGTGCGGAGATATCGTTCGCATGAAAGGAAGGAAAATCTACTCGGAATGCGGTTGGTCCATAAGGATCGAAAGAAAAGAATAATAGCGTTGAAAATCATATCCAATCGTGCGCGTGCCCTCTGCTCTGATTCTTAATTGCCCTAACTGCGGAGAGAAGCCTCACAGAATAATCAGAGGAAGAGTTTCAGAAAAGAAAGAGATAATTTTGGAAGGTCTGGTCCGCTGTTTGACATGCGGACAAACCAGAAGGGAAACAATTCGTGAGTCCAAGCCCCTGAGTGTTCCGATCATCGTGAGCCGGGGTGAGAGTTCTGAGAAGAAGACCATCGAGCTGGATCCCAAATCAATTGTGAGGAAGGGCGACAGGTTTCTTCTCGAGGGCAGGCAGATAACCATCACTGGAATTGAGGAAAAAGGAAGAAGACCGGAGGAAGCCGTCTCGGCTCACATCGATACGCTTTGGGCCAAGAGGATTGACAAAGTCATAGTGAAGTTCTCGATAGGCAGGGCGGGTAGAACGATTTCCAGAGAGATAGAGGCCTCCCCAGACGAGGAGTTCTACACGGGCGACATCGTGGAGTTAGGAAGGATCAAGGCAGCGATTCACAGGATAAAAGTGAAGAATCGGCTCATTCGGGACGGAAAGGCGAAGGCTGAGGACATAGTGAGAATATACGCTACACCCATTCGGAAAAGGCTTGCCTAGTCCCTCTTTTTGAAAAGATAAGCGGTTGCGGTCAAGAGGACGACTGCCGCCCCGAGCGCCACCGCCAAACTATCCCACGGAAATACAGCTTTGGGGCCTCCCGAGAGAATGATTCTGTGCTCTGAGAAATGTGATACGAAGACAAAGACTTCCACCATGCCCTCATTCTGAGAAGCGAAGAACGCTGATTGCCCGCCTCCCAGGAGAATCTCATCCAGATCACTAGCTCTCGCCACTTCGTTCCCGTCCAGTCGAACAGCGAGCTTATCCGCGGGAACATTGAACATTCCTTTGTCCAGGGAAAGGACAATCACTCTCCCGCCTGAGAAGTCTCCAGAGATATCGACTATTGCTTTCTCGCTGGATACGAATGACGGGGAGAGCGAAACAGCTTGATATTGAATGAGGTCCGAAACGACATTGGAATCTATTTGCGTCAGATAAAGTTCCCCGACGACTGTTCCCGTTGAGATCTCATGTCCTATGAACTCGTCGGGAATGACAGAGGCTCGGAAGAAGCATCTGCTCCCTGCGTCCATGCGGAGCCGGATATGATTGAAAGATTTCTCAAGGGTCGCATCGCCCTGTACGATGAGCTCGGCAGTCAGCCCTCCTTTTCCTAGACGTGCCAGTCTGGAATCAACGATCGCGCCAATGTCCCCCTCAAGCGCGAAGGTTATGAGACTCTCGTCGACCGCCTCAAAGCTCATGGTCGCCATGGGATTGTTATGAAACTCCATTCCAACCTCATTGCTTGATATCCGCACACTTTGGCCTCTCAGGGTCGGATCAGAAACTGGGACGAAACTCTGGACGTCTATCGATTCAAACAACGGCTCAAACTGTGCAGTCAGTAAGTTCCTTGATATGCCAATCGAGTTGAAGGTGGGGGAGAGATCTCCCACGTAGCCCAAGCTGACGAAATCCCCCTCAATTGAAAAACTTCCGTCTGGATTCTCCTGAAGACCAATACCATCAGACCCAGCTGAAGCGGTGAAGGCGGAGAGAGGCAGTAAGAAAGCCATCAGGACAGCGGTCAACGCCACGTGGAACTTCATCCTACCATCCTATTCGTCCATTCAAAAAGAATGGAGGAGGCTCCCTCCCCCTTTGGGGGAGGTTCTATTATGTGGGCAGAATAATAGAAAAGCCTCGAAATCTGTATAGTGGAACCGCTCTTATATTGGATTTGGTACAATCATCGAACAATCCATTCTTTCGAGAATCGCATCCCACTCATCAGTTCGGCGAGCGTGGAACTGAGACTGTAGAGGAAAAAACCTTTTTAGATTGGGTCCATTCACCTCAAGGTAGCATGTTGTTGGAAACTCTTCTCTCTGTTCTGCTTCTTGGTTTCTCTTTGATAATGCTTATTGCATCCTCCATCAGTTATGTCACAATCAAGAATCTGAGACTGCTTCTGGTTTCCGTCGCTTTTCTTGTGTTTCTGATACAAAGCATCTTTCTCGTCATCGCTGTCTTCAGCGGGAATCTTTGGAAGGATTGGGGAATCCCATGGCAGTATCTTCTTCTTCAGCTGATAGCGGTAGTCATGTTCTACTTCGCTGTCGCAAAGAAGTGAGGGGCCATGAGTGAAGCCCTGGACCTCGAGAATCGAAAGCGCATATACGACTATGTCTCGAGATACCCTGGAACATACTTGAGGGAGATTCAAAAGGATTTGAAACTGGAGATGGGCGTTCTAGAATACCATCTGAACTACTTGGAGAAGAAAGGCCTACTATCTAGCGAGATGGACGGAAGGCTGAGACGTTTCTATGTTAGTGAGGAGGTTGCCTTTCTTGATAGGAAGCTATTGGGACTGATGAGACAGAGAATCCCTCGAAAGATAGCCATTAGAGCTCTCCTCGAATCCGAGGTTTCCTTCGATGATCTCAGAAAGGATCTGGGAATCTCAAAGTCCACCCTTTCCTTTCATCTGAAAAAGATGAGAAACTTGGGCATTCTTCAGGAGAGACGAAGGGGAAGGAGAATGATCTATTCCATAAGAAAAGAGGATGAAGTTGCTGCGATACTGATAACCTATAAATCGTCCTTTCTTGATGACTTGGTTGACAGATTCGCAGAAGTCTGGATGGAGCTACGAGTATGAGCTATGAGGAGGAGAAGGAGCGGATGGTGAGAAAGCTCATCAAGGGAGGATACATCCATTCCCCTAGAATAATCGCAGCAATGCAGAAGATTCCGCGCCATTTATTTGTGGACATTGGAAGGTTGGCATATGTCGACTCGCCCATGTCAATAGGAGAAGGCCAAACGATATCCGCTCCACATATGGTCGGCATAATGCTTGAGACTCTCGATCTGGTAGAGGGTCAAAAGGTGCTCGAGGTCGGTGGCGGGTCTGGATATCACGCCGCCCTTGTTGGCGATATCGTCGGCGAGAAAGGAATGGTCTACTCCATAGAGAGGATTGAGAAACTAGCTGTCAAGGCAAAGGAGGCACTTGAGAGAGTTGGATTTTCAGAGAGAGTGAAAATCATAGTTGGTGACGGCTCTCTTGGATACCCCGAGCAAGCACCATATGATCGCATATTCGTAACTTGCGCTGCGCCCTCGATTCCTCCTCCTCTTTTGGATCAACTAGAGGACGGCGGCAAACTCCTGATACCTGTGGGTGGGACATATCTTCAGGACCTCATACTGGCCACAAAGAAGCATGACAAGATCAAGAGAAAATCCTATGGAGGTTGTGTTTTCGTTCCTCTGGTAGGCAAGTACGGATTCTGAAGGAATAGTTAAATAGAGAAGGATAGCATCATTCAGGGGATGATTACACTCATAGGTGTAGGTCACGTTTTTGACATCGAGGACCAGGTGAGGCGGAGGATAGCCCAGAGAAGGCCGTCAATCGTCTGCGTAGAACTTGATAGGACAAGATTTCACTCTTTGGTGAGCGGGGCGGGCCGCGGAGGTGGACCTTTTGCCTACAACGCGCTTGCCTTCTTCCAGAGATTGATTGCCCGAAAATATGGCGCGGACGTTGGACAGGAGATGATAGCTGCAGTCAATTCTGCCCGCGAAATAGGTGCGGATGTCGCCTTCATAGACATGGACGCAACCGATGTTTTTAGAAGATTCTGGAAGGGAATGAGCTTCAATGAGAAGGTGAAGATGCTTTTTGCACTGACAGCCAGTCTGTTCGTTGGTAAGAAAAGCGTTGAAAGGGAAATCAGGAAGTTCGAAGAGGACAATGAAGCTTACCTGGAGGCCTTCGGAGAAGAGTTCCCCTCGATCAAGAAGGTTCTCATCGATGACAGGGATGCTCATATGGCAAGAGTCATAGAGAAGTTGAGCGAGAGTCACGAGAATATCGTGGCGGTGATTGGGGATGGTCATGTGGAGGGCGTCAGAAGCCAGCTGAAAGACCAGGAAGTGGAAGTAGTAAGATTGAGGGAACTGAGGTCCGAACCTTCAACGAATAGTGTTACATTCTCCTTTTCTATTGAAGAGTGATTTCGCAAATCTCATATGGTGATAGAAGCATGGGGTTTGGGGATAACATCAGAGTGGACTTGGTAAGGTATACGCCCAACCCTATTGAAGCAGCGGGCCGTGCAGCGGGCATATGCTGGGACAAGGAGGAAAAAGAAGACTACGGCACATTCATAAAGAGAATAGTCCGGAGGGGGCATGAAAGCGTAATCGAGCATGTCTCTTTCACATTCCGAATTGAGGGAGTTAGTAGGGCCCTAACGCATCAGCTAGTAAGGCACAGAATCGCCTCCTACTCGCAGAGAAGTCAAAGGTATGTCGACGAGGGAGAATTCGGGTATGTGATCCCTCCGAGTGTTGAAAGCAATGAGGAGGCGAGGAAGCTATACGAGGACTTCATGAGAGATTCAAAGGAACTCTACCACAGGCTACGAGAAATGGGAATAGCCAAGCAAGACGCTCGCTTCGTTCTGCCACATGCCTGTGAGTCCAAAATAGTTGTCACGATGAATGCACGCTCGCTACGCAATTTCTTTCGTCTGAGATTCGCAAGAGATGCTCAGTGGGAAATCCGCAGGCTTGCTTCCAAGATGTTCGACCTGGTTTATGGGGTTGCTCCAGAGCTCTTCGAGGATTTGAAAGAAGAGGCTGATTTGGCTCGCAAGAATTAAGAGCCGTAGAGTTCATTTGGAACTGATGGAAAAGGATGCGACGATAGACTTCCTTGTGAGGAAGTTCAGAGAGTACTACAAGAACACCGAGATTTATCTTCCGGACAGATTTGGGCATCGCGAATTCGGCTTCATGTTCTTCACGGGTGACTATGTTCAGAGGCATATCGGCTTTAAGACCAGGAATGAGGTCATGAGGTTCTTTCTTGACAGAGTGCCCTCCCATACGTATTACTCCTCAGCCTACTACGAGAATCCAGGGGCTGCCACGATGGACCAAAAGGGATGGCTTGGTGCCGATCTCATTTTCGACTTGGACGCAGATCACATATCCCGCGTAAAAGGACTATCCTTTGAGAAACAACTTTACGAAATCAAAATGGAACTCATATCCTTGGTCGACGATTTCCTCCTAGACGACTTCGGCTTCTCCGAGGACGACATTCTCATCACTTTTTCAGGAGGGAGGGGCTATCACGTCCATGTCAAGTCCTCCAGAGTTCGGACACTCACTAGCCCAGAGAGAAGGGAGATTGTTGATTTCATACAAGGAACCGGGTTGAAGGCAGATTCGGCATTTCGGAAGAAAGCATATGACAGAACCAGATTCGGACCGAGATACACGCTTGAGATGCCAGCGCCTCAGGACGGTGGCTGGTCCTCCAGAATACATGCAGGTTTGATGGATATCATAAATCAGCTAGAGCAAATTCCCAAAGAAAAGGCGATAGAAAAGCTCGGGGAGTTTCAAGGAATAGGCGAGAAAATCGGGAAGAAAATATACTCATCACTCTTCGACGGAGATGCTGGCAAGAGGGGTGTTGATAGACTACGCGAGGGCAAGTTCGATTTCTTTCCAAAGGATTCCTACAGAAATCAGCTCATCAAAGTTGCAGTCGAACGCACATTGAACAAATACCATAGGGAGGTTGATGAGCCAGTCACTGCTGATATCAGACGCCTAATTCGACTGCCTACGAGTCTTCACGGTAAGAGTGGAATGAGGGTCGTCATTCTCAAGCGAGAGGATTTGGATGATTTCCTTCCCCTCAGGGACGCATTTCCTGAGACTCTTACCAGCGATCCTGTCAAGATTTCTTTGGAGCAGGACGTCTCACTTAATCTCAAAGAGGAAAAGTTTAATCTAAGCGAAGGCATAACTGATGTTCCAGAGTTCGCAGCAGTATTCTTGATGTGCCGTGGTCTCGCCAAGTTGTCCAGAAAAGGGAAAGGGAAATGAAAAGATTCGTGGATAGACTGGAAGGCGGCTACAGAGTCGTCAGGATCAGAAGGATAAGAAGATATGTCTACTTCATATTGGCACTCATCACGATATCTTTCGCTTTGATGGTAATGGTTGCGAATGGGGGGAGCCTCAGACCCTTCTACTTGCCCTTGGATATAGTGATAGGAGTGATTCTGGTGATGGCCGTCGTTTGGCTCGTCCTCGCATTCATATTTAGAAATCTGAGGATAAGATACGCGACTCGGGGTAGCCAAAAGTTCCTGATGGCAAAGAATTCTATGGGAAGGGGCCTCATGCTCATAGTTGTCTGCGCGATCGTGGGCAGTCTGGTCGTCATGCCCTTCTTTCATTCCCTTACAGAGGATCAGCTTTCTAGCGATCAGACACAGTCTGTGAGTTTGGGCCTCGAAAAGGAAGTAAACTTCTGGAATATGGACAATCTGGCACTGACTAGGACTCGGGAGGTTAAGTTAGTTGTGGAAAATCACGATGTGAATGTTTGCTTCTTGGAAGGTGATTATGTTAACGGCTCAGCTTGCGATGATACGGATGTCGTTCTTGCTTCAGGAAGTAAGACCTATTCACTTCCTCAAACTGAGTATCGGATGTTTTCAATAGTGCTCAATAACAGCTCACCAACTCCTTCTCAGGTTCGGCTCAGGGCGAGGAGTGGTATCTCCGAGAACATACTCGCAATTGTGCCCTTGACAATGTTCATCATAGTTATTCTCAACGTGGTCTGGATCGCTTTCTTGCATCCAGTGAGAAGGAAGTTCGCCACCGCATCGATCTACAGCCGAGACTATGTGGAAGAGGTAACTAGCGATGTCGAGGTTTATGCAAGAAGGCTTCCTGCGAAAGGACGTGCCCCGAGCAAAGCTGCCCCTCGACCCGCTGAGGTCTCAGAAGCAGTTCCATCTGCTCAGGCTCAAGTTGAGGCGGAAGTTCCCTTGATTGAGGAGATTGCCAAACCTCCTCCGCCACCGCCTGAAATGGAGATTCCTCCCCCGCCGGACCTTGTTGATGTTCCCTACCTATTCGAGCAGGCGAAGGACAGAATATCCTCCGGCGAATTTGAGGAAGCCGCTAGATTCTATGATGATATTCTGGAACGTGAGCCAGACAATATCGCCGCCATGATAGGCAAGGGAACTGCTCTCATATCTCTAGAGAGGGAGGATGAAACGATACTATGCATGAATCAGGTTCTCGAGGCTGACCCGAAGAACAAGGCAGCTCTTCTTTGGATGGCGAAGATTTTCGAATCTAAGCAGAACTGGGAGGAATCTCTCAAGTGGCACGACAGGTACCTGGGAGTCTATCCTGGAGATGAGAATCAATGGATTAAGCACGGTGATGTCCTAGTGAATGTGGGAAGAGAGGATATCGCCATCGAGAGTTACAGGAACGCGCTCAAGATTAATCCTCAAAACGAGGAGGCGATTCAGAAACTGGAGAAGCTGAAGATTTCCGTAAAGGAGCTTATGACTCAAGCACTTAGCAGATCCACCCTGGGAGACTACTTAGGAGCGTTGGAAATCTTCGATAGGGTTCTCAGAATCGAGCCAGGGAATACGAGAGCTCTCCTTGGAAAAGGCGTCGCCTACAGACGGTTGAATAAGATCACCAGTGGTATAGAATGCCTCAATCTGGTTCTTGAGACGGACCCCGAGAATCAGGCGGCTCTGCTAAACAAGGGTGGTCTGCTGGAAGGACAAGAAAGATGGGAGGAGGCCCTGTACTGCTATAACAGGCTCGTGGAAATGAATCCCAAGGACGAAGAGGCATGGGTAAAGAAGGGAGATGTCCATCTCGAGCTCGGAATGAAGGAGGAAGCTTTGGCAAGCTATCGTGAAGCCCTTGAAGTCAATCCACAAAACCAAGATGTCGCGCAGAGATACAGCGCCCTTGAGGGCGAAGTCAAGGAAGTTCTCGAGGAAAAAAAGGTCATTGAGCAGCTTTCGAAGATAAGGGGGGTATCCGCGAAAAGAGCGGCTCTTCTGTACGATGCAGGTTTCAGAACAATCGATGATTTGAACCAGGCTAGCATTAACAGGCTGAAGTCCATTAAAGGAATCAGCCGAAAGACTGCAAGAATGATACTGGAATCCGTCAGAGCGGAGGCTCAGGATTTCAACAGGAAGCTCAATGAGATTCCGGGTGTGGGTCCATCTCTTGCCAAGGCGATAGTGGAAGAGGGATTCTCCTCGATCGATCAGATAATGTCCTCCTCTCCTAAAGAGCTTAGCAAGGTAAAGGGGATAAGTAAGAAGAAGGCGGAAAAAATCATAGAGTTTCTGAGCCAATGAGAGAACAACACGCCCTCTTGATGTCTTTCCCACCAGAATCTCTCAAAGTTGCTGGAAGAGGGACCGCTATACCATCGATCCCCTCCCTCAACAGTACCTCGTCCAACCAGTTCTCATTTCTCGGTCTCATGCATCCCAGGACAATGGGGGCGTTGGGAAGGTCTTTCCTGCACTCTCGGAAGAATTCGACTATGTGACTGCCCTCTACCCTAACGGTTTCGAACGGCGTTCCCGGGACTGGAAGCAAAGCCGTGATTACGAGTGCTCTTGGCTCGTTCTCAGAAACCATGTATAGAGCTTTTGATTCTCCGACCAGCTGACCGCCATGGATTCCAACGCATATATGTGGCGTTAGAGGAAGAGAGGCCTCCTGGAAGAGCCGAAGGGAGGTTTCCACATCGGCGATTCCATATTCAAGGTTGTAAACCTCTCGAAGCGTTTTTTCCGAGCCTATAACATCCACCGAAACTGCGTCCACTTGAGCTGAGGAAAGGATATCTACCTCATCCCTACCCGCGAGGCCAGGATGGACGTTGACCAGAAGATCAGTCTCGCGCTTTATTCTTCTCAGTACTCTTGCGAAATCCCTTATCGGAACCTTTCCCCTCTTATCACAACCCCCGCTGAGGAGAAATCCCGTGCCACCACTCCTTTGTAGCTTGGAAGCGAGTTTCCAAAGATGACTAGGTTTTTCCGCTGGAATCATTCCACTAAGAAAATGCCCCCGGCAATGAAGACAACCCAAGGAGCATCTCCCTCCTGTCACGGAGATAGGAGGGAAATCCTTGCCCGGAAGGAAAAATTGAGCCACGCAGATGATATCGAGAATGTCATACATGTCTTTTTGGCGTAAAGCACTTAACATCGGAAGGGATAAAGGAAAGGGAATCCCAATGAAGCCTTACAGGATTTCTGGAACCTTTCTCATGGGTGAGAGCTGGTCCCCCTTTACGAAGGAAGTCGCGGGAAAGGATGAGAATGATGCCGTGGAGAGGTTGGTTTCGGATCTTGGCAGCAAGCACAGAGTGAAGAGACGGAACATTAAGATATCATCAGTGGAAAGGCTCAAAGAGAAGGAGGTTGAAGACCCACTCGTAGGGTTCCTGATCAAGAGAGGTGCCTAGCAATGGCGGAAGAAGATCTCAGAGATGCGGTAGCAAAGCTCGATTCGACTAGGGCGCAGCTTGATGGTTTCATCAAGCAGAGCGATTTTCTCAGGATGTCCCTAGAAGAGCACATGCGGGCTAAAGAGACGATTGCGCGATACAATGAGACGAAGAAGGGCGAGAGGCTCCTAGTGCCAATAGGTGCTAATTGCTTCATTTTTGCAGCTGTGGAAGACAAAGAAGAGGTGATTGTTGGCCTCGGTTCAGATGTTGCCATCAAAGATACTGCAGAGGGAGCAATTTCAAAGCTCGATAAGAGGATAAAGCAGATTAGTGACGCAGAGGAAGAGCTAGCGAAGAGGATAGCCGAACTTGACAGTGAAGTATCCATACTCACTCAGCAAGTTCAGACGGAATATGAAAAATACCGTTCCCGCGGATGAGCAGATGTTCAGGTTTTTGAAAGACCGGTTGAAGGGATGGCGGGAAAAAACCGCGGAAGAGGCGGGAGAGGTTATATCTGAGGAGAGGGGAAGGAAAATAAGGGAAAAGAAACTGGAGAATACCTTCTGGGATCTGGAAGTCGGCCTCCTGGAAGCGGATGTGGCCTTGCCCGTGATCGAGGAAATCAAGGAAACCCTCAGAGAGGAGCTCGTGGGAAAGAAGGTCTCCAGAAAGGTGAGCTTCTCCCAAGGAATCGAAGTCGCACTGAGGAGGTCAATTAAGGATGTTTTGGGCACAGAGAAGTTGGACTTCGAGAAATTCGTTGAGGACCATGAGAAACCTGTAGTTGTCATGTTTGTCGGGGTCAACGGCACCGGAAAGACAACTGCGATAGCAAAGGTAGCTAGCCTTCTGAAAGAGAAGGGAATGAGTTGCGTATTAGCGGCGGCGGACACATTCCGTGCGGGGGCGATAGAACAGCTTGAGAAACATGCGCAAAATCTTAGTGTCAAGCTCATAAGGCATGCTCCTGGAGGCGATCCAGCTGCTGTCGCTTTCGATGCGGTGGAGCATGCGCGGGCGAAGAGGAAAGATGTTGTTTTGATAGACACGGCCGGGAGGATGCAGACGAACGTCAATCTCATGGATGAGATGAAGAAGATAAGGAGGGTCGCGAACCCTGACCTAGTCATTTTTGTTGGAGATGCGCTGGCTGGCAATGATGCCGTTGATCAAGCACAAACTTTCCATGAAGCAGTTGGGATAGACGCCGCAATTCTCTGCAAGATAGATGCGGATGCAAAGGGCGGAGCTGCTCTCTCCGTTGCAAAAACAATCGGGAAGCCTATCATATATGTTGGAACAGGTCAAGACTACGATGACCTGGTCGAATTCGACGCAGACTGGATGATAGGCAGAATATTCGAGGACTAGCTGCTCATCCCACCGAATTTCTTAAGGAAAAGGAATTTGAAATTCCTCCAACCATCGCCCCAACTATGAAGTTTCTTCTCTCCTATTCTCGACCCGTATTCGATGGGAATCTGCTCGACGCGGAATCCCTTTGTGATTGCTTCGATCTTTATCTCCTCTGAGAAGGGCATATCATCGCTGACAATCTTGAGCGAGCTCAGCAGTTCCCTTCTAAACACCCACATCCCAGATTGCGAGTCTTTCAGCCTGATGTGGAAGAGAAGGCGCGCCGTGATATTCAATATTCCATTTCCAACCCTGTGCAGAAGGGACATCGCGCCTGGGTATAGGTTTGAAAGCCTGTCACCAATGATGAAATCTGCCTCATCTGAGTCTAGAATCTTCAGGAATTCCGGAATACGGTCAGGAGGATAGGTACAGTCTGCATCCAGGGTTGCGATGTATTCCCCCCTGGCGTTCTTG
The DNA here is from genome assembly GCA_046761005.1 of Thermoplasmata archaeon. Classification (GTDB taxonomy): domain Archaea; phylum Thermoplasmatota; class Thermoplasmata; order RBG-16-68-12; family JAGMCJ01; genus JAGMCJ01. The sequence goes on along the minus strand of JBHIFI010000014.1, from coordinate 107 downwards.
AAGCCCGTCTTGTATGCCCTACCGTAGCCCCTCCGTGGTTCATCCACGACCCTGACACCTCGTTCCCTTGCGATCTCAACCGTTCCATCTGTCGAGTTTGTGTCGAC
>JBHIFI010000013.1:0-36942 GCA_046761005.1 Thermoplasmata archaeon | reverse complement strand
ATCTACTTCCTCCAGATCTGGCATCCAGATTGATTCTGAAGTTGAGAGAGTTGAGGATAGAGCATCGATACTGGGATGTAATGATGCAGGGATGATTCCTAAATGAAGGAGAGAGTCCTTGGTTACACCTGTAGCCAAACCCTTCAGCCCGGTGTCGGAAGATCAGGTCTTTTTGGTTATACGTGTTGCCAAATACTGGCAGGCCAGCCAACAGAAGGGAATATCTCTTTGGTTATACGTATCTCCAAGAATCTTCAGTCGGGAACCTAGCAGAGTTCTTTTTGGCTATACCTATTGCCGAATTTCCGATTGTGAAGTTCCTGAGCACTCCTATGCCTGAAAGAACGAGCCCGCCATTGACTTGATATCGTGCTTCTCGACGATTCTTTCGAGGGCGTCGAACAGATTCTCCCCATCACCCAGCTTTGCGATGACCATGAATCCCTCCTCCTCTGATTCCATATCACCATCTAGTCCAGCGCATCTGCCTCTATCTTCAGTCTCCTACGAACCTCTCTCGCGAGGTGCTTTGCCTCACCATGAGTGGTTATCACCCTCTTTGGGGAGCAATCTTCTATGAAGGAAATGAGAGAGGTGAAGTCTCCATGATCGCTCAGAGGGAATTGCGCATCGATATCATAGCTTCTCTCGAAGTTGTAGATTGCGCACCATCCAGATGCGTAGCATGTCTTTCCCCCGAGCTTTCTGAGAAACTCGATTTCCGGACTCGTGGGGCGCTTGAGCATGGACTTGGCTACGACGAAAACATGGGGACTCCCCTTCTCTTCCTCGCTAACTTCAGAATATCTCCTGTATTTGAGAGGGATGCCATGATTCCTGTAGACGTCCGCAATATCAGCTATCGGGTCCGTTGTGATTACGTCCGCGTCTATTTGGTTCATGAGGCCAATGATCTCCTGCGCCTTGCCAAATTCATATCCAGACATCGCGACAGGACCCGATTCCAATTGCGTCTCAACCCAAGAAAGAATGTCTTCGATGACCTCAGATTTTGGTTCGAACACAAACCCAGGCTTTCCGTAGGTCGCTTCCACGACAAGAATATCGCATTCCTCTGGCCGTGCCTTCCCGCATGTCACTCCTCCCTCCGGATTGAAGTCGCCTGTATAGAGAAAATCGTCCAACTTGACCATCGCGGACCCGAAAACGTGCCCCGCGTCTCTGAGGATGACGGGGAAGCCATTGTATTCCATCTCTGTATCATATTCCAAAATGGTACCCTTCCGACTTCCGATTCTAACACCCATTATGTCCCTCGTTTGAGGGGTCATCAGGGCGCCCTCCACCATGTGGTCCATATGACCGTGTGTAACTATTGCTCCGTGACATGGTTTCCTGGGATCAAGAACGACCTCGCCTAGACCCTTCTGAACATGCACACCAATCTTTCGAAAAATCTGCATCTATTTTCTCCCCGTGAAAACATATAATATCGGGATTCTTCTCCTCAGTCCAGACGAGTATCCGCATTTCTCGCATTTGAAGCCGAGGGTCACAGTCCCGCCAAAAACGGTGAGGTTCCTCACTTTTTTCAATCTGCCCTTACAAACGGGGCATTTCACTAGCGCCCTCTTCTCCGGGCTTACTCGGCAGTAGATTTCGATGTCAATCCAAGGAACATCGATTGCCAAATGCCTGAGGCGCACCTCTCCAACCCTGTAATTCTCTTCATTGCTGAGTTCGGATTCCACGAGTTTCTTGAGCCTTCTTTGAGAGTTAACACTCCGATGTGCAGAGAATACGCTTTCAAGAGCACTCAGAACCTGCTCGTCCTTGGGAATTTGGTACTTCCCTCTGGGCATTGCTTGGTAATGACAACCCGCCCTACTAAACCTTTTCCCGCCGAAGACTATCTTGAGTTGCGGCGGCACCCAGGAGTGAATGTTTTCCCATACCTCACAATGGACCATATTGAACCAGCTTCCCCTTGAGGAAAAGAGAAATACCCTCTAACCATTCCCACCTTGGGATTTTCGTGAGGAAGAGAGTGATAATAATGGGGGCGGCAGGCAGAGACTTCTGTCTGTTCAACTATAACTTCAGGGACAGAGAGGAGTACGAAGTGGTAGCTTTTACAGCCGCACAGATCCCGGAGATAGAGGGCAGAAGATATCCACCATCTCTCGCGGGACGCCTCTATCCTGAAGGCATACCCATCCATCCTGAGGAGAACCTAGAGAGGCTTATCAGGGAGAATGACATCGATCAAGTCGTATTCGGTTATAGTGACGTCACTCACGAGGAGGTAATGCATAACGCTTCGATCGCGACCGCACGAGGTGCGGATTTCGTGCTTGTGGGAACGAAGAGGAGCATGATTGAATCCCACGTGCCGATTATATCGGTTTGCGCTGTGAGAACGGGGGCCGGTAAGAGTCAGACAACGCGGAGGATTACCGAAATTCTCCTGCATAAGGGCAGAAAAGTCGTTGTCATAAGGCATCCCATGGCCTATGGTGATTTGGAAAGGCAGGCGGTGCAGAGGTTCGAGACGTACGAGGACATGGACAAATACGACTGTACGATAGAGGAGAGGGAGGAATTCGAGCCTCACATAGACAGGGGAATAGTCGTATTCGCAGGTGTGGATTACGAGAGGATTCTGCGAGAAGCGGAGAAAGAGGCCGAAATCATAGTGTGGGATGGCGGGAACAACGACACGCCCTTCTTCAGGTCTAATCTTCACATAGTGCTCACCGATCCTCACAGGGCAGGTGATGAGGTAAGCTATCATCCTGGCGAGGCGAACCTTCTCATGGCCGATGTCGTCATAGTGAACAAGGTGGCAACGGCCAAGCCTGAGGATGTTGAGTGTGTCAAGGAGAATGTGAGAAGACTGAATCGAGATGCTATCATCATAGAAGCCGCCTCCCCGATAATGGTTCGAGATACCGAGCCCATCCACAAGAGGAGGGTTCTCGTTCTTGAGGACGGTCCCACGCTGACACACGGCGAAATGGAATATGGAGCAGGTACGATAGCGGCGAAACGCTTCGGTGCCGCTGAGATAGTCGACCCCAGGCCGTACGCGGTTGGATCGATAAGAGAGACATTCGAGGACTATCCCCATCTGGGAAAAGTCCTCCCCGCCATGGGCTATACTGATAGGCAGATCAAGGAGTTGGAGGAAACCATAAACGCCTCGGATTGTGATGTTGTTGTGAGCGGGACACCTATCGACCTGAGAAGGATACTTAAGGTGGACAAACCTGTGGTTCGTGTCAGGTATGAACTTCTCGAAATAGGGCGGCCAAATCTGGATGACATACTGGAGGAGTTCTAGTTAGCTTTTTATCAAGAATGTGTGATTATCAGACATGCGAGGGTAGCCAAGCCTGGTCAAAGGCGACAGACTCAAGATCTGTTCCAGAAGTGGTTCCGGGGTTCAAATCCTCGCCCTCGCATTTTCTTGATATGGAAAAAGTCAGATTGATATTGCTGTTTGCTTTACAGGATTGTGTCGAAATGACAGATCAATACTCCGTTTCTAACATCGAATCGGCGATCAAGTTCGCAAAGGACGGTATTGTCAGCAAAACGCTTTTGAACGCTCCGAAATCGAAAGGTTGTCCTGTTCTGCATGGCGGGCGGACAATCCCTTTCGGAACACACCGCCAGTATGCCCGCCACGATTCACTTTCTTGGCGGAAGTGGAAAGCCAACGCTCGGGGGGACGAGCACCGCGCCAAAGAAGGTGTTTGGGTCCACATGCCCGCCGGACAACTTCATGCTATAGACGCAGAGTCGGATTTGGTCTTCCTTTTGACCCTATTTCGATGACCTACGAAGTTCCCGGGTTCCAAAATTCTTAAGCAACATGGTGTCATCTTGTTGGAGATGAGAACATGAAGCCCAAGAGCGAAGCGGAAGCTGCCATCTTCGAAGTCTGGAAAGAGAGGACTCCAGCCCGGACCTTCTCTGCGGGATTGGAGGAATACGCTGGAAGGATGTTCATACCCGATCAGAAGGACATCGATAGCCTTCTTTCCACAATCAGAAAAGCCAAGGAGAAAGCCACAGATCCGGTGGAAGAGGCCTTCTCAAGGAATCTGGAGCTTTGGCTTCTTTTTGAGGAACCCTACCAAACTCCAGACGAAGGATTGTGGGCCTTCTTCAGGCATCTTGTGGTGGAGGGAGTCGTACCTTCTCATTTGATATCGCTAGCGCAGTCCGTAGCCAGAGCTCTTGAGGTCGCCAGAGAGCGGTACTCAAAGAGAGACTGGCCAGCGGAAATCCTGATCTCCGTATGCAACAAGTGCTCTGGATTGAATAGAATGATAGAGACAATCACGTCGCAGACGACTGACAAGACCCTTATATCCAAGCTTGAGGCGCTGAAGAAGAGGGTTGATGGGTATCGTGCCACATTTGACGTTGAAGGAGTAAAAGAAGGAGACTTCGCTGAGATCTTCCCTATTTTGAAGGACTTGGGCGGGGACGTTGGCAGGAAAGACGTATACCCGCAGATAATGAAGGACAGGTATGATTTTCCTGAAACTCCCGAGCAGTTTGAAGAGTTGGCTATGGGCTGGCTAGACGAAGAGCTTCCGATTCTGAAGGAGCTCACAGAAGAGCTAGCTGATAAGTACGGTTGCGACCCTGTTTCCGAGATTATCGAAAAGGAGAGCGAGCAGAGGAGAGCGATCAAGAAGTCAGAAATTCTCGATTTTGTCAATGGTTTCCGTGGAAACATTACGGACATGATGAACGAGCGGTTGGTGAGGATTACACCCAACTATGAGACCCGCCTCATGGAAACGCCCCCATATCTCATCCATTTCATTCCTACTGCAGCCATGAGCACATTTGGTGAACTGACTTCTAAGCCCTTCAATATCTTCTTCGTCTCGACGGATGAGAAAAGGTCACCACCATCTGGGTCACCAATGCTCTTTCAGATAATCGTTCATGAAGAATTTGGCCACTGCGTCAATTACTCGAACACTGCCACCCGCTTTGCAGCAAATCCCGGACTGATGGAAGGTCTGCATACAACGTTCTCTTTGGCCGTCAGTGACGGCATATCTTTTCACAGGGAGTTGGAGTCCTTGAATCTTCTAAAGGAGCTGGTGGAGAAGTCAGCTCTCTCTCCAGCAGAAAAGAGATTCATGAGTATGGTCAGGAAATACGAGGACTTCGATACCTGGTTGCTGGAGGTTGAATTCGAAGTCTACAAATGGAGAATCGTCAGGTTTCTGAGGGCGATATCTGATTCCAGGATCAACATGGGCAGACAGAGTTTGGTGGATTTCGTTGAGTGGGCACATAAGAGAACAGACCTGAGCAAGAAGACGATATTCAATCAGATCTTCATATTTCAGTCCATGGTCGGTTATGCTCCCGTCTATTCCGTCGTCGGGCAAAGCCTGAGGAGGATACAGGGTTCCGCACGAGAAGCGGGCAAGGACATAGTCGATTTCAACACCTACGCTTCCTCTCTCGGCTTCGGACCACGGCAGATATTCGAGGAAAGACTGAGAGACTGGATCGCATCCTAGTATAGGGCGAGGCTAAATATATCAACCAAAAGGATTAATTAGTTTAAGGGCGTTCTTGCTAGCATGTCTTTCGAAATATCCGTGGTGAGCAACACGCCCCTTACGCCGCTGAAGAAATTGGATGAAGTCGCAACACTCTTTCTGGGCCAGATAGGTTATCTTCCCAAGGGCTACGACCCGAAGACCGATGCGAAGTCGATAAAAGAAAGCGTTCCCTATAGGCTCTTTGTGGAGTGCCTTCTGAAAAGGCCCGAAAAGGGTTGGACGGTCGAGCAATTATCAACAAAGCTCAAGACGACAAAGCCCACGATATACAGACACCTAAACAAGCTCAAGTACATGGATCTCCTTGAAGAGCTCTCTGTCATAGAGGGTCAGGAGGAGAGGAAGGGTTACAGAATACGATACGGGAATCTTGAGAAGGCATGGAATTTCGTGGAGGCCCATGTTTCCGTGGCAATGGAGAACTACAGAAAGACGGTAGAACACCTTGGGAACCTCGCTAGGGAGAGGAGGTGAGAAAGATGAAGGAAAGAGAAGAAGGATTCATTCTTACGAAGGGCTCGAAGTACAGGGTCGTGTCTTTGGAGACGCGGGAGAAGCCTCTCGTCACCCATGGAGTATTCAGGGGCTATGCTGCGATAGGACACGATGAGGGAATCTGCTTGGAGTTGGACGAATCTCACAAGGAGTCTGCAGGTCGCACAAGAATCGTGCCCACGCATATGATAATAGCGATTGACGTCATAGAGAGCGCAGAGAAGAAGGAGGAAGCCGCAAAGCCAGACGCCATGTATATCTGAGGCCTTTTCTTGGTCATTGAGATTGAGCAGGACACACTCGAGGAAAGAGTTCTACGCATCCTTCTTCAATCCTATCCAATCACCGTTGAGGATTTGAAGTGGGAACTCAAGATATCAAAGGATAGATTGAATCGCGTCCTGAAAAAGCTCACTGTGAGAGGAATAATCGAACTGGAGAAACTCCCTGGTACCACGTATGTGAGGCTCCTTCGCACAGATTTGGTGTTCGTGGGGATGAAGGCTACTCAAAAGAAGAGGTTCAAGCGAAAAGGAGGAAAGAGAAGGGAAGAGGATTACGAAGGAATTATGTTTCAGTAGATTGAGGGACAATCTTCCGTAGCCCATTTATATCAAGTCCACAATTTGTTTTCGTGGACTTATTTGATGAACTGATCGGCTTGCTCCTGAGCGGGGAAATTCAGACACGGGAGGATCTTCAACGAGCTAAGATTCGTCTTTGCAGGAAGTACTCTGTTGCAGACCTTCCAAGAAATTCCGAAATTCTTGCCAAGATTCCTGAGGCAAATGCCAAAGAACTTAGGCACTTACTCGTCAAGAAACCGCAGAGGACACTTTCCGGTGTGGCCGTTGTGGCTGTAATGACAAGACCGAGTCCCTGCCCGCATGGGAAATGCCTCTACTGTCCGGGCGGTGTGGAATATGGAACTCCGCAGTCCTACACGGGGAAGGAGCCTGCTGCCCTTCGTGCCGCTCGTCACTCTTTTGATCCATACCGACAGGTTCGAGATAGAATCAAGCAGTTGCAGAACGTAGGCCATTCGACTGATAAGGTTGACCTCATAGCTATGGGAGGAACCTTTACCGCCTTCGATGAAGAATATCAAAGGGATTTCATCAAGCGATGTTTTGATGCCCTTAACGGCGAAGTATCACCGAATCTGGAAGAGGCGCAGAGGAGGAACGAGACTGCGAGAAGCCGGTGCATCGGCCTCACGATAGAGACGAGACCTGACTGCTTCCTCGATGATGACGTGAAACGATCTCTTTCTTTTGGAGTCACGCGAGTTGAACTCGGAGTCCAGACGACAAATGAGGAAGTCCTGCACGATGTACTTCGGGGACATGGAGTCAAAGAAGTGAAGGACGCGACTGAGCGCGCAAAAAATGCAGGCCTGAAGGTCTGCTATCATCTCATGCCAGGTCTGCCAGGGATGACTCCTCGGGACGATCTAGACTCCTTCAAGGAAATATTCGATAATCCAGCCTATAGACCTGACATGCTCAAGATCTATCCTACAGCAGTGGTCAAGGGAACCGGTCTGTATGACAGGTGGAGACGCGGCGAATTCGAACCCTATGACACACAAACAGTTGCTGAGCTCATTGCAACAATCAAGAGTCTAACTCCGCCTTGGGTTAGGATACAGCGAATACAGAGAGACATTCCCATTCCACTGACCGTGGGCGGGGTGAGAAAGGGCCATCTGCGGGAGCTCGCTCGAGAGCTGCTCCGAGGGCGGGGAAAGAGATGCAACTGTATTAGATGCAGGGAGGTCGGCCGTCTTGTAGATAATCAGGACCTTTCTATCGAAGATGCTGATCTCGTGAGAAGAGAGTACAAATCATCAGGGAGCACAGAAATCTTTCTTTCCTTGGAGGAGGGAGACGTACTCTTCGGATATGCACGCCTGAGAAAATGTTTGGATGTCGCGAGACTGAGGGAACTGAAGGTTTTGGGAGAGCTCGTACCTTTTGATGAAAAGCCAGCCTCAAGATGGCAGCATCAAGGAATCGGGACTCTCCTCCTGGAAGAGTGCGAGCGTATCGCGAGGGATGAATGGAACGCGGACTATTTCCATGTAACCAGTGGAGTGGGCGCGCTCAAGTATTATGAGATGTTCCTATTCTCCAGATGTGGGCCCTACATGTGCAAATCCCTCTAAGGGGACTCCGCTTTACTCAAACATATCGAGGACAGGTTCTCATCCCCTAACCTCTTGAAAACTCCAGCCTTGAGTTTCCAGATTCCTGGATAGTTTTCATCGACACTTGACAGCCTGTTCAGATATGCCATCGACGCTCGAAGTTTCCCTATTCTTGCGTATATCGCACCCGCATAGAAGAGAGCATCGGGGTCATCGGGGTCTCTCCTGAGTCTTGCCGCACAGGCCTGCAAAATCCTGTACATGTCAGTGTCTGATAGTTGAGTCACCATGCGTCATAAAGCACTCTAATTGCAAATTAAGGCGCCTATCCAAAAATCATGGATGATTGTCAGGGCTGATTATCGGATACGATAGAATCGCCTTCTAGATCTCACCTGCAGCGAAGGCCTTGATCTTGTATTCTCCCTTGATGAGGTCTTTCATCACTGAGTCGACACCATGGACTTCGTCTTCTGTGCCGCTCCATTTCTCTAAGACCCTTCCGTGCTTCCTCTCAACGTCCTCCAGAGCCATCCTAAGCTGAGGAACTATGTCCTCTGGGTGCTCCCCTGTTACCACACTTGCCAGGACGGTGTTCTTTCCTCTTGCAATTATTATTCTCAGCTCTCCGAACTTCAACTCGTCCAGTGCCCCCTCCTCTCCCCGGAAGGAGTCCTTCACGAATTCTTGAACGGCAACCAGCATTGCACTCAAAATATCCGTGTCTAGGTCTGGCTTCAATCTCCTGGTGTAATGCTTTATGAGTAGTCCACTCCTGTGCAAGAGGAATATCTCATCGACAATCGTAGGCTTGTGGAGCCATCTTCTGAGCTTCTCTTCCTGGGTCCTCTGCCTCTTGTACATCATATAGGTGAGGAAAGCGAGCCACATGCCCTGAATTGTTATTATACCTACGACTGCGATTGCTATCGCCTCTACGGGTATCGCCAATTCTATTACCTCCTGTTTGTCAATATTTATCCACAATCAATCTCTGGATGATTTCATCTGCACCTCCGAAATCTTCGGGTAGGCCTGACCATTTTTCAAGCTTGTCTGCGAATCTTCTCTCTACTTCCATGCATACATCCCTAAGCTGGGATTCCAGCCTCCTTGGCTCAGGTCCAGCTGTGATAGCTGCCAAGATGACATGTTCGGACTGGACAATCATTATCTGGCACTCTCCGAATTTGAGCCGATTCAGTTCCCCTTTCTTGAATCTGAAAGAATCACTAACGAAATCCTGAACAGCAACGAGCATCCCGCTGAGGACATCACTGTCCACATCAGGTTTTATCCTTCTTGTGTAGTGCTTTATCAGTTCCCCACTTCTATATAGGAAGAAAACCTCATCGATCGCGGGCTTTTTCCTATTCATGATCACAAACGTGGCACCTGCAGAAATAGATCCAACGACCAAGACAATCGAAGCGAGGAGGGAAGGTGACATGAGCCAATCGCTCTCTGTGCCTGAGCCACTCACTAGAACTGAAATGATGCTATCAAAGGACCCTTGCTTCGGAATGTCCCGAGAATTAGTATAGTTGAGGACGACGGAGTTAACGAGGGTTGTTTCTTCGGGCAGTCCTCTCTCAATCATTACTGTGATGGTGAGGCTGTGGCCTCCGGGAGATACATCGTTGAAAATGAATCGGTAATCCTGACTATCATTCCATGCTGGTGGCGGGTTGGAGGTGAGAAACTCCACATCCTCAGGTATGGTATTATTTATCCACACATGATTTGCAGTTCCTGTATCCGAATTGTTGAAGTAAATCGTGTAGGTGATCATATCCTGGCTCTCAACATTCTCCTCGCTAACAACCACTTTGACCACGATGTTCGGTTCACGAAATTCGATTCTGCTCGTTACTCCGTCTCCAAGACTTGAAACGTATTGCCCCATGGAATCGGTATAGTCCATGTACGCCCAATTCGTGAGTTCCGTACCCACCGGAAGGGACACATTGACCGCAACTCTCAAGTTGAAGGAATGGCTGCCCGGAGGTACGTCAGTGAAGTTGAAATGAAGATGCACCCCATCTCTGTATCCCCCTGAGAAGAAGGGAAGATTGCTTGCCGTATCGGATAGATAGTCCAGACCAGATGGAAGACTGTCATTTATCCATACCTTGGCGGATTTTGCATTACCGGAGTTGTTGAAGAATATGGCATATTGTAGAGTTTCTCCAGGTTCCGCTATATCTTTGTCCACAAGAAGGTCAAAATACAGCGTCGAACTCAAGGGTGTTCCCCAGACTCGAAACATTTGGTCATCAGCAGAATTGAGAGACCAAGCATCTCCATTTCCAGTATCATCCTGCGCCATCATTCCGGAGGGATAGGCGTCCATATCCGAGGTGTACCAAAAGTAGCCATTTGGAGGTGCCTCGGAGCACTTCGCAACCACCCAGTAGGTCGTGTTTTTCTGTATGTCAATTTGGCTTAGAGCATAGAATTCCATCCAATCGTTTGTGAGGATCGGTGGAGACGAGGCGGCCGTGAAGTAGCCAATCTCCGTCCCGGAGGGGACGCCAAAGTTTGAGGTCTGCACTGTTACGTTCAGCTCCGAGTCCCTGTTGGCTTCCAGATGTAGACTGATTTTCGTGAGGGCATAATGGGAGGATGCCGTAAAAGACTGGGCAACGGCGTTGCTCTTGGAAACTACACTGTATGTACCGTTTCCCCATATCTCGTTGTGGTCGAATATAGTCTCCTCACCAAATGAGGTCTCGAGTAATAATGAAAACACAAGAAGGTGAAATAGAAGAAAGAGAACAACGGTTGGCCGTGCCACCGCCCTCGCCCAGATTCTCATCATCATCCCAACTACCCATTCCAACGTAGACTAATCTGGATGTTTGCTCAATTTTTTCAAGCCGTATTAAAACCATAGACTCTGATTTTCAGATTTGATAACCCATTTCCCGCCTGGGTCAGCGACCTCGTAAGAGCTTACCTAAGACATCTGGGAGAACATCTATTCCTTCTCTAACCTGGTCAGTAGTGTCTCTTTCCCTTATCGTCACATCGTTGTCTTTCAATGACTGGTGGTCAACGGTTATGCAGTAGGGGGTCCCGATCTCATCCATTCTCGCATATCTTCTTCCTATGGAACCCGAAGAGTCGTAGAAGCAATCGAAGTCCTTTCTAAGGATACGATATGTCTTCTCAGCCAACTCAGGGAGTCCGTCCCTCGAGAGGAGCGGAAAGACTCCCGCCTGAATAGGGGCGAGTACAGTTGGGAGCTTCAGAATGGACCTTTCATCTTTCTCGTAGAAAGTATCAAGTAGTGACCAGATGTTTCTATCTATGCCAAAGCTGAGTTCAAGCACATGTGGTATGAACTTCCTTCCCTCCCTGGAAATCCTCATTTTCTCATGAGACTCTTTCTCATGACCGCTCAGGTCATGGTCCGTTCTGTAGTGAACACCAGCAACTTCTCTGAATCCGCCGAGGGAGTCCATACTGATCTGGATATCGAAATGGATTTTGTTGTAGAAGGCCCTCTCGCCCTCTCCCAATTCAGCGAATCTGAACTTTTCGGGCGGATATTTAAGCACGTCCAGATAAAAGCCCTGCACCTTTGCCATATGAGAGACATAGAACCACGGAAGGTCCCTGTCAAGAAGTTCCTGGCAACCCAGCTCAAGTATCTTTTCCCTGTCCTCCTCGAAGGATACCCTCAATTTCACTCGTTCAAAATCCGAAGGACTCACAAAGCTGGGAAAATCCTCCTGTTCCGGATCAAAGAAGATTTGCAGCTCGGCCTGGAGAAACTCTCTCATTCTGTAGGCTCCCTGTCTCGGTGATATCTCGTTCCTGAAGGCCCTTCCCATTATGGCCAGACCCATGGGTAGCCTTCTCCTTAGTGCCTCAAACTCCCGCTTGAAATTGAGGTAAACCCCTTGAGCGGTTTCGGGTCTAAGGAACGCCCTCTCGGTACCAGCAGGACCCACAAAGACGGGAAACATCATGTTAAATGGTTCCGTGGTCCCAAAATCGCCCCCGCAATCAGGACATTTGAGATTGAGCTCTCCTATCTTTGCATCAATCTCCTCTGGTGACATCCCCTCGGCGGAAACTCCCAAAACGTCCTCCAAGAGCTGATCCCCGCGGAAGGATTCCCCGCATTTCGAGCATTCTGCCATAACGTCTGTGAAGTGCTCAACGTGACCTGAAGCCTTCAGGCTCTTGTATGGGAGTACATTGGATGTATCCACAAGATGATAGTTTTCCTCAGATGTGACAAAATGGCGAAGCCAAACATCCTCCCATTTCCTCTTTAGGCTCGCACCCAGGTGACCGTAGTCATAGAACCCGCCAAATCCTCCATATATGTCAGCGGTAGGCCAGATGAACCCCTTTCTCACAGATAGGGACATAACTTCGTCATACCTGCTTCCCAAAACGGATCCCTCTATTGGATCAGAGTGGATACCACATCCAGCTCATAAATCATCGCAACAAGCTTGTCATTCATGTCAATCACTGGAAGCTGACCGAAATCGTTTATCATCATGGTCCTCGCAGCCTCCGCCGCAGCGGTCTTTTCGAAAACGGTAACTGGATCCTTTACCATAACGTCTTCAACATTGATGCGGGGAAGGTCTATCTTCGATTCCTCGTAATAGAGCTTCATAACGTTTCTGAGGCCGTCCCAGGACCAGGAATCCTCATCCTCTCCCAGTCCGAGGTCTGAGATTGCTATGCTCCCATTGATATGGCTCTGATTGAATATGTCTCTGTCTGTAATTATCCCACTGAGCTTTCCAGCCCCGTCGAGAACGGGAAGTGCAAAAACCTTGGCTACCTTGATGATCTCCAGCGCTACCCTTAACGGCGTTTTCTCATAAACAGGAACGCAAGGAGATCTTATTAGCTCGCCAACCGGGGTTTGGATGTTTTTCTTATCCACAACTTCCAGGAAGTCCGCTGGAGTGACCATTCCAACGACCTTTCTCTTTGAGACAACGGGCATGTGATGGAGGTCTTTTTCAACGATGTGTTGGGCTGCGTCCTCCACTTTGGCGGTTTTGATGGTTGTTGGCCAATCTTTCTGGACGAGAAGAGCAAGCTGCTCCTCAGTCGGGTTTGCAAAAATATGCTTCCTAGCCACAAAACCCACGTATGTTCCATCCCTCTTCACAACTGGTACGCCAGTGAGCTTCTTAGTCACTAGTATCCTGAGGAGCTCTGTCCTAGTTCCAGGTAGTTTTGCCATTATGGGTTCTTCCGTCATTATGTCTTTCACCCTCATCCGTTACCTCCTTCGGTTTGCTCGATTTCGATGAGTTCTGAACTTTGCCTTTTCCACATCTTCTCTCCGATGCATACCAATGAAATATCCTTTTCCGAAGCGTTCAATATGTGCTTCATACGGGGAATTTGGTTCCGAGGAGCCAGAACCATGAAGTCTGGCTTGTTCCCGACGGTCGTACCTAAAGCGGCCTCTCCTTTTAAACCTTTTCTGGAGTTGAAAACCATGCTGAGAACATTCAGTATCCTCATGCTCCCTCGAGATTTGCCGACATAATAGGCGAACCTCATCTCGTCCCAAATCGAGGGACTCGAAATCATTGCATTGTCTGTACCGAGCATGAGTTTGATCTTCTTCCTCAGCATCCGTGGAATATCTGGTAGTCTCCCGAAGAAGGCATTTGAGCGGGGGCAAATCACTACGGGGATGCCATTGTCTGCACATATTTCCAGGTCGGAATCCGTCGCACAAGTCATGTGAACCAAGAAGCTAGGCTTGAGGTCCAGTATCAAATCAATATCCTCCCGCTCACCCTCGCTTGCATGAAGAGCGAACTGAAGCCCTTTCGACCGTGCAGCCTGAGAGATATCCTGAAGATGCGAATAGTTCCAGTCGCTTATGGAGCTCACACCAATGCCGTCGACAACTCTGAGAAGAGAGACCATCTCCTCCCTGTCGTATATCATATCGACTGGTCTTCCAAAAACAATGGGTTGCACATGCAGTCCCAGGCAGGACTCATAGAGCATGGATATGCCATTCAATCCCCCTTCTCTGAAATCACAGAAGGTAGTTGTTCCACCTTCGAACATCCCCTCGACTGTAAGTCTCATTGAATCTACGACTTCTTCCCTTCTCGCTTCTCGCAATCTCCTGTGCTTGAGCCCATTCGGAGGTGCGACTATCTCCCTGAGTGTACCACGTACCTCTTCAGAGATGAACGAATCTCCTATGTGAGTGTGCGCGTTCACAAAAGTAGGCATAATAATGCCCCGCACGATTGGATTCTTGACCTTCCGTTCAGTAAACTCCTGAACAAGACCATACTCAAATCCGATACTGCCTTTCTTGAGTCCTTCTTCTGTAAGCACCCAACCACTTACATATCTCATCGGTGGACGGATAGGAAAGCTTGATTTAAATCTTGGCAAACTCTAATGCGAGTAGTCCTTTTCAGAATACTTAAATAGCCATCAAATCAATAAAAACATTGGCCATTCCAGAGAAAATAGGGGGAGGTCCTTGGGAGAACATCGAGAGTTGTCCTCAGTAAGCGTCTCAGATCGCCTGACGAATAATGATACTATACTCTGGAAGCCAACATTGGAGGAGGGGAAAGATCTTGGGGAGGATTTCGCCAGCACATGACACGCCTTCGGTAAAGAGGAGAAAAGAGCTTCTCAAGAAAGTTCTGAACGTTGATGTCGATGAAATCTCTCGCAGGGCTGTCATGCAGCATCATTTTAGGGTTGCCGTTGAAACTGCCAGCTGCATAGATTCTAATTCGCGCATATGGAGGAGGTATTCCAAGTCCAAGGGGGGAATTATACTGCTTCTTCGTGATGTGAGGGATCTTGGAATTGGACGAAGAGATGATAGGCGTCAGTAGATTCTGAGAAGTATTCTTCCTTTTTTGAGTGGTCAATAGGAATCCAGTCCTCGGAACCAAAGTTTAATTATGCCACCTTGTATAGCTTCAATCATGACTCTCATGCGCAGAGCCAGAAAGGAGATTACGCCCGAAATCGAAGCGGTTGCAGATATGGAAGGCATACCTCCCCAAAGATTGCAGAGGCTGGTCTTAGAGGGTCGGGTCGTTATCCCATCCAATCCCATTCATTCTCCAGACTCTTGCGGGATAGGGGAGGGTCTTCGAGTAAAAATAAACGCCAACATAGGGACGTCTCCGGATCATCATGATCTGAACGAGGAAGTGGAGAAGGCAGCTGTCGCAGTTAGGTATGGCGCTGACACAGTCATGGATCTGAGCACTGGCGGGGACATAGACGAAGTGAGAAGGAGGATAATTAGGAATGTCCGTGTTCCAGTTGGGAGTGTTCCCATCTACCAGGCGGCACTGAAAGCAGCGAGGACGAGTTCTATTCTTGACATGACAGAGGATGATATGTTTTCGGGAATAGAGCTCCATGCCAATGATGGCATCGATTTCATGACAGTTCATTGCGGTGTGACCAAGGAGAGCGTAAGGAGCGTGAAGGACTCCACGCGAATCACGGACATAGTGTCACGCGGTGGGACCTTTCTTGCCTCCTGGATACTTCACAGGGATGAGGAGAATCCGTTGTATGCGAACTACGACTATCTTCTCGAGATGGCTCAAGAATACGATTTTGTCCTGAGTCTCGGAGACGGTCTGCGGCCTGGCTGCATCGCAGATGCCACAGACACACCTCAGCTGCAGGAACTCCTGATAATTGGAGACCTCGTCAAGAGGTCAAGAAGGAAGGATGTTCAGGTCATTGTCGAAGGCCCAGGTCACGTGCCGCTCAACCAGATAGAGGCAAACGTTCGGGTAGAGAAGACCGTCTGCCAGGGAGCTCCCTTCTACGTCCTCGGACCGATCGTGACGGATATAGCACCTGGCTATGACCATATCACAGGCGCGATTGGCGGGGCCCTCGCGGCCTTCTATGGCGCTGATTTCCTGTGCTATGTCACTCCCTCAGAGCATCTCTCCCTTCCCACGATTGAAGATGTCAAGGAGGGTGTGGTCTCATCCAGGATAGCGGCACATGCGGCTGATATTGCGAGGGGACGTAGCCTAGAGGAGGACAACAGAATGGCTCGCGCTAGAAAGGCTCTTGACTGGGAGAAGATGCTCAACATTGCAGTGGACCCCGAGAAGGCAAAGCTCTACAGACAAAAAAGAAGGCCTAAGTCCGATGAAGTTTGCTCCATGTGTGGAGATGTCTGTGCTATAAAGATTGCCAGCGACTTCGTTAGATAACACTTAAATCATTTGAGTTTCCTCCGAGCAATGTGCCACTGTAGCTCAGCTGGAAGAGCGGCGGTCTCGTAAACCGCAGGTCGAGGGTCCGAATCCCTCCAGTGGCTTTGTCTCAGGACTTTCTCGATGCCGAAGAGCTCGAATGCCTCTTTTTCCACTTCTTGAGGGCCTCGATCGCAGGAAGCTTCCTGCCTGACAGATACTCCATGAGTGAGCCACCGCCCGTACTCACATGATCTATCTTTCCCGTGAGATCGAAATGCTCTGCGGCGGCAATCGTGTGCCCGCCACCAATAATGGTATATGCGTCGGAATATGCGAGCGCTCTCATTAGCTCAGATGTGCCTATTGAGAATTCTGGGATCTCGAAAATCCCTGCGGGGCCATTCATGATGACACTTTTTGAACCACCAATTATGTCTGAATAGTGTACGATGGTGTCGAGGCCTATGTCGGAAATCTGAAGATTGGTAGGAAGGTTTTCCACCCTCATGCCCTTCCTCTTTCCCCGGTTGTTCGCAACGACGTCCATCGGTACTTCAATCATATTCTTGTATTCCCTCATCAGGCTTCCCGCTTCTTTCAATACGCTCTCATAATCAGATATCTCTTTCTTCGCAAAGCGGACAGAACCCTCCCCAATTTCCACGCCACTTGCAATGAGGAAGAGATTTCCCACCATACCAGCGGTCAGTACCTTGTCCACCAGCTTCCTCTCAAGAAGATTTCGAGTTATCCGCACGGAGTCGTCGGCCTTGACGCCACCTAATATGGCTACGTTTGGTTCTTGAACCCTTCCGAGAAAGCGATTCAGTGAATTCAGCTCCCTTTCCATCACCCTTCCCGCTACCGTTGTCAGGACATCCGAGAATCCTACGAGTGTTGGCTGAGATCGGTGGGCGGCAGCGAATGCATCATGAACGAAGACGTCGACAAGGGGAGCAAGCTTCCTCACGATGTGGGACCGGCTCTGTTTGCTGAGGCTCTCATTCTGTAGGACGATTTCCTCTGAGAACATGCGCGCATTCTCGAGGATTATTGCATCACCCATCCGCATCTCTTCGATTGCTCTGATCGCTTTAGACCCGAACAGACTGTCAACATATTTGATTCTCTTTCCCAATAGGTAGGACAGCTTATCTGCATGGGCTTCCAGAGTGGTGAAGTCTGCTTTGCCTGGTCTGCTTTGATGAGCCAATATAACTGATTTTGATTTTCCAAGGTCCTTTATCGTTTCGATATGACTCCTTATTCTTGAATCGTTCAGTATTCTTCCAGTAGAAGGGTCTATTGGAGAGTTGATATCGACCCTCACGAGGACGCTCTTTCCTCTCAGGTCAAAATCATCTAGAGTGAGAAACTCCTCTCCCATGACGAACGCCCAAGAGGACTTCAGATAAATATTTCTTTCGACTTCATCGCTATTTGAATCGAAAACCTAGTACTCTGGCTCTGTCCCAATTGGGCGAATGGAGACAAAAAAATATTATAGTGAAGGGAGATATACACGACTGAGGCTCGTCTTTGACTCCTGAATATGAGTTTCCCGAAGGTAAGTTAATCAAGACGCTCAACGGCGGGACGGATGCTCTCAAGAAGATACTTCTCGATCTGAAGAAATATGCTTTCAGCGGATACGTAAAGACTATTTCCCTCCGGGAAGACGAGCCTTCCGTAGGGTACGTAATCGTCAAAGAGGGCGCCCCCGCCATTTCGGTCTATTCCCGCGAGGGCAGTCTAGAATACGGAAGGATGGGTCTCAAGAAGATTTGGGAGGAGTCTTACGATAGGAAGTGCGAAATAGAGCTTCATGCGAAAGTGAATGTCGATGAGATTATCCGGCATTTTGGTGCGAAGGCTAACATCGCCAAGGTCGAGAAGGCGGAGAGAATAAGAATCGTTGATAAGACGGAGAGGGTGCTTCGAAGAAAGCTCGAGTCCTGGGAGAAAAGGGGCTATGATGTGAGCAAACTCGAGAAGGTTCTTGAAGGTGACCTGGAGGGGGCAAGGGATGTCTTTCGGAATTATGAGGAGGACGTAAAGAAACTTAAGATATTGGAGGAAATCTTGGACTCCATGGAAACGGACGGATTTGATGAGGAGGTCCAGGCAATAAAATCCAAGTTTGCGAATCCCGAGATGAATCTTGCCATAGAAGCTGATATCGAGCGACTTAGAGAGAAGATCGAGGAAAAGAAGGACATGGAACGCTGGCTTACCGCTGAGGAGAAGGTGATCGGGGAGAAAGAAGTGGAAGCTAGGGCCTCGGCAGTTGCTGATATGCTACGCGAGTTGCCAGAGGAGGCGGAACTGCCTCCTGTGCCCCCACTCAGCAGGGAGGAAGTTGAGAGCAGGCAGGAGAGGGACGAGAAAACCAACCTCATAAGCCAGTTCACCTTCGATAGGTTTGTTGTGGGTCCGAGCAATAGGTTCGCGCAGGCCGCTTGTCTCGCCGTCGCAAGAACACCTTATAAGGCGTACAATCCCCTATTTGTCTGCAGCGGGCCTGGTCTGGGCAAGACGCATCTCCTGAATGCCATAGGAAACCAGATCATCGAAAAATCGCCAGAAACCAGGGTTCTCTATGTGACGACAGAGACATTTATCAATGAGTTCAATGACGCCAACAAATCGGGTGATCTTTCAGCGTTCAGGCAGAAGTATCGAAGCCTCGATGTGATGCTTCTGGATGATGCGCAGTTCCTGTCGGGAAAGGACAATGTTCAGGAGGAACTGTTCCATACCTTCAATGCCCTCTACAACGAGAACAAGGAGATCGCATTGGCAAGCGATAGACCTCCAAAAGATATCCCAGAACTCGAGGATCGTCTGGTCTCCAGGTTCGAATCGGGCCTCGTCGCAGACATCCAAGTGCCAGAACACGAAACGAAGGTTGCAATCTTGGCAAAGAAGGCTGAGGAGGTCGGAGTCGTCATGGGCGAGGACGTCCTTAATCTTATAGCCAATGCTCCCACCGACAACATTCGCGAACTAGAGGGGTTGCTGAACCGGGTCGTTGCATATTCTTCTCTTACCGAGGTTCCGGTCACATTGGATATGGCAAAGGAAGTGCTCTCTGATATTGCCACCAGAGAAGAGATGAGGGAGGAAGAGGTAGTTGAAGAGATTGAGAGGGAGCTCGTTGAGGGGAGAAGCTATCTCATTGAAGAGGATAGACCAACAAACGTTTTCAGGCTCTGTCGTGAGTCAATGGAGGAAGGGAACTCTGCCTTTCTTGTGACGCGCACTAATCCCAAGAGGATGAGGGATAAGTTTGATCTGAGCGATGCACGAATCGTCTGGTTGACCGATAGGGACAGTGCCAGTGAGGAAACCATTCCGCCGACGCTGGAAAGGATAATCTACGTGATTGAGAACTTCGTAAAGAATACGGATAAGGGCGTCGTAGTGTTGGATGGTCTCGAATACCTCATAAGTAACAACAATTTCGAAGCAGTACTGCGATTCCTTAGGAGACTCATAGATGAAGTATCAGAGAGCAGCTGCTTCTTCCTCTTGTCCGTAAGCCCAAAAACGCTCAAGGAGCAGGAGTTGAAGATTCTCGAGAGGGAGATGGAAGTTAGGATATTTCGCTAGCCCTTTCTCATATCCCGTATCTCTTTTCTGAAAACCTTCAAGAGCCTGAGGGAATCCACGTATCTTTCATCTCTTAGAGTCGTACTCGCCTTCTTGAGTATCTGTATGGGCCTCCTAAGGTCGCCTCCTCTGACCTTGAGCTCGAGAAGTGTATCCCGAGCATTCCTGATCTCCTCCACAAGTTTGGCGGGCATCCTCTCGATCAGTTTCTCTTTGCTCTGCTTTGCGAATAGAGAGGCGACATCCCACTCTTTCCTCTTGAGGGCATCGGTTCCCTCCTTGTAGAGATGCTCTGACTCCGATACGTCGATGTCGAAGAAGGCAGCATCCGAAATCAGCTGACTTGCTTCTTTAAGGGAGTCCTTCGCTGTGGTTAGACCAGCGCCAACCTTTTCAAATTCCTTCTTTGCAGACTGCAGATCCTTTATGGAGCCCTCGAAATCTTCGTTTTCCAAGGATAATATTGAGCTCTCCACCATCTCCTCAATCTTCCCGATATCTGCACCTAGTTTCTTCGCGTCCTTCACTTCCTCGCGGAAGCTCTCAATACTCTCAGCGATCTGTTCGGTGAATGCGTCCTCCAGGTCCATCTTGCTCTGCTTGACAAGGCCAACGGCCTTCCTTATGTCCCTTCTCTTTCCAGCAGCTATTGCTTCACTGATTAGTTTCCTGCTTGCGGTTATGTCGATGCCTAGCTTCTTCGCGGATATGAGCATGGGCTTCACTTCATTCACGAGCTTTGGAAGGTTCCTGTAGAGCGTTCGGATATCTTCCTCTTCCTCAACTTCTCTCGCCCGGCGCGCTTCTCTCTTTGCCCTTGCTCTTTCCAGAACGCTGATTTCGGGGACAAGAGCTTCAACTTCTGGCTCCTCAGGAACCTCGAGTTCAAGGGGCTCTTCCTCTATTTCCTCAGCCACCTCCTCCTCTGGTGGCTTCTCTGGAACGAGGATTGCCTCCCCTTCCTCAAACTCCTCTCTTTCCTCAACTTCCTCGGCCTCTGGAGCAACCTCCTCCTCAACTTCAAATTCCACTCCACAACTCAGACAAGATGTGGCATCGGCAGCGACCGCTGCATGACAAGCTGGACACTCGAATTCCGCCTCAGCTTCTTCCGCGAATTTGGCATCGCATCCGGGGCAGACGGTTGCATCAGCAGCCACGGAGGCGCCACAGACAGGACACTCAAACTCGACGACCTCCTCCTCTTTGACGACCGTCTCGTTCTTTCCCAAGCTCTTGATATCTTCCAGGATGTCACTCTCTTTCGCCTTTTCCTCACCCACTATGTTTGCGAGAATCTGATCTATAGACTTCTCATCGTCTATCTTGATCTTGTCCAGATCCAATCCTGGTTCGGCGTCGAAGTCGAAAAGTGTTAGGTCGGTATGGCAAGAAGGGCATATTTTTGCGGTGGGGTCGATTAGGGTATCACAAACTGGGCAAGTCCTTTTCTCCCCACTCGCCAAAGAAGCTCACCTCGAGTTCAAATCGTTGGGTTTGAACTAATATTGGTTGTGGGTTAAATAGTTATCGATATGGGTTGGACTATGCCAAGACATGATAACTGAAACGATAGAGTTAAATTCTACGACGATATCTAATCGATAACCGTCCAGGAGATGGATATGTTCAAGAACTCTTTAGAGGGGCTGGACAAGGTCTTCAAGACGGACGTAGAATCGCCCAAGGTAATACTGGTTACAGGCCCTCCGGGATCGATGAAGACTAGCTTCTGCTATGCGGTGATGTCAGAATATCTTTCTAATACGGGGGAATTTGGTCTCTACACCACACTGGAAGAGAGCGTCACAAGTCACCTGAAGAACATGGAGAGTCTAGGTGTTGAGATCTCCCTTAACCTGCAGATCTCAGATTTCACGGACTTGAGAGAAATCGATCAGGTGGTTGATGAGAGCGAGGCGACAGACTACCTGCAGTTCATAGAGAAGATGATAACACACTTCAAGAAAGTGCACGGAAAGAAGTTCAGGGTCTTTGCTCTCGATTCCCTTGGAGCTCTCTATTCCCTCATGGAAGATGTGAGCGACATGAGGAAGAAGATGTTCTACTTTTTCAAGATGATTAGGGACAACGACCTCATCTCATTCGTCGTGATGGAGAGATCCATCGGAGCAGAATCGCAACTTCTTGGTAATGAAGGCTTCTTGGTTGACGGAATAATTGTGCTCGGATTAGATAGGATGAGGGGAAAGCTCGTTCGCTATCTTCAGGTCGAAAAGATGAGGGCAAGTAAGCACAGCATGGAAAGGCACGCTATTCAGGTTGGGGATAATGGAATATCCATTCTTGGCCCGATTTTCGATAGTGGAGGTGATTAGATACAAAAGATTATTACCAGAGAAGATGTATTGGGTTCGAGCGGCACTATTTATATGAACGAGGGGATATAATTGGCGGATGAAGAGCCTCCCGAGGAAGAAACCGCTTCTACTCCAGACCTTGAGGGTGAGTCCATATTCGACACGATCAAGAAAGTCGAGGAGGCGCTCAAGGAAAAGGAAGAATCGATTAGGAAGAAAGAGGCGGAACTGAGTGAGCTTGAGAAGGAATTGCAATCACAGAGGGAAGAGTTTGAGACTGCTAAGCAGGCCTTTTACTCTGAAAAAGAGAGCTTCGATGCGGAAAAAAATGAGCTGAGTGCGGAAAAGGAGAGGATAGAGAAACTTGGCGAGGAGGTCTCTCAGAGGGAGGCAGAGTTCAGGAGCCGCGAATCGGAGGTAGCCTCCAAGCAAGAACAGCTTGTTGCTCGTGAAGAGGAAGTCCTTCGGAGGGAAGAGGATATTTCTGCAAAGGAGGATGAGATCTCCTCAAAGAGAGACGAAGTATTCGCAAGGGAAGGGGCCCTCTTGAAGATGGAGAAAGAACTGAGGGAAGTTCTCGATTCTAATATTCAGAAGGGAAACGAGCTAGTGGAGCGGGAGAAGCAGATAGCTGCCGAGGAGGAAGAAGTGCGGGCGCTCAAGCAGAAGCTGATCGAAGACGGAAAGAAGCTGATGGAGAAGGAGAAGGCGATTCTTGGCAAGGAAATCGAGGTGAAGGAAATGGTCGAGGCGGAGGTTGAGGAAGTTGAAGGAGAGGAAGTCCCCGCCGAGCCCACTGAGGAAGTTCCTGTGGAAGAGGCTCCTGCAGAAGAGGAAGCTCCCGCGGAAGAGGTGACAGAGCCCACTGAGGAAGCTCCCGCCGAGGAGGCTCCTGCAGAAGAAGCTCCTATGGAAGAGGCGCCAGCAGAAGAGGTTGCAGAGGAGGAAGTCCCCGCCGAAGAAGAGGCAGCAGAGATATCCTGTCCCGCATGTGGAACCATGATAAGCACCGATGCGGTAATGTGCTATGCCTGCGGTCACAAGCTGGAGAAGGAGGCCGAAGAGGAGGCTCCCGCCGAGGAAGCTCCCGCCGAGGAAGAGGAGATACCCTGTCCCGCATGCGGAACTATGATAAGCGCGGATGCGGTAATGTGCTATGCCTGCGGTCACAAACTCGAGGAAGAGACGCCCAAGAAAAAACCGGTTCGTAAGATATTGAAAAGGAAATAATCCAGATTTTCGAAACCGATTTCGTCACCTGAAATTCGTTGGACAACATATATATATGCCATGCACCTTATTGTCAAAGAGCCAAAAAAACCATACTGGTTATACGAAGTTTGATAGGTGTCCAGCATCAATATTTCATGGAGGAAGAAGCATGAAAAATGAGTTGTTTTCGGGGCTGATGATGAAGTCCGTGAGCTTCTTAGTCGTAGGAACAATGATTTTCGGGAGCATGATCGGAATCCTTGACGTAAGGCAGGCCGAAGCCGTCATTATAGATATCGATGGGGATGTCATAATCAACGAGGATACGAGATGGCAGGACGCTATCTATCGCGTCGATGGTCATGTCACAATCTCTGCTGGTGCAACTTTGGAAATAGTGAATGGCGGACTCGTATTTCTTCAGGATATCACTCACGTGCATAACCTCACCATTCAGGCTCCGAACGGTGAGCTCCATCTCACTAACAGTATGGTCTCGACTTGGCTAGATCAGATAAACAGCTATCCCAAGCTCAACGTGCACGTATACGGAAGACTGGTAATGGACACCAATTCAATGCTGAAGTTTCCAGGGACATTGAACGCCTATTCCGGCTCCTTCGTGGAATTGAAGAATTCTGTGATTACAGGCTTCTCCACGCAAGAATTGGGCACTTATGTGGGCACCAATACTGATGAGTATGATGATGCCCCGATTATGACCTTTCAGGACTCCACTGTTGACGTATACGATTCCAGAATCGAGAAGCTATTTGAGAGGACTCTTGCGGGTCCTGATCCCAGATTCAACATCACCCTTCTGGGAAATACCGAGATGACTATCGTGAATTCTTACGTGGGCGTAGATTTCTCTAACTACAATGATAAACACAATGTTATTCTGGCGGATGACACTTCCACTGTCTATATCTATAACATGACAATCGATGAGAGCCAGAATCCGCCATCCGACTCCCAAAGGTCTCCCTGTCTCCAGCCATACGGAAACGTCATTTTTGGCAGCGATACCGCTCTGCCAGACGCGATTCACCCGACCCTAGATACGACGACAACTCCAGGGCAGGACGAGACCTTTCTGCAATTTGATGACAATATCAGATATACTGTTATGCCCGGAGAGACGATGTACATAGACGCATTCGATTTGGACCTGCCTTACCTAATGACCAGTGCGATACTATG
Organism: Thermoplasmata archaeon; assembly: GCA_046761005.1. Lineage (GTDB taxonomy): Archaea > Thermoplasmatota > Thermoplasmata > RBG-16-68-12 > JAGMCJ01 > JAGMCJ01. The sequence continues at coordinate 12,173 of JBHIFI010000013.1, read as the reverse complement.
GGTAACGTATTCGACCGACCCAGGATATGATGGCACAAGGCCCGTTCAGTGGGGATTGGAAGGAGAACCGGGCCTGCGTGATACCACCATCACTCCCGTTGATACTACAGACCCCAATACCGAGTTCACAAGTTCTTTTGACATCTATGGTGCAGGCATGGATACTTTCAACGAGCTTCGCTACCTTGACATTGCATTCTACAATGACGCCTCGCTCGCCACAAACGTCTATTTTGAGAGGGTTTGGATTGACGTAGGATATTATGTCATAGATTCTGAGGCTGTCTTTTACATATATCGATGGCTTGTTCCCACTGTTAGAGATGAGGATGGAGCCCCAGTAGAGGGAGCCATTGTTAACGTGACTTTGCTCGGCGACGGATCTCTTCCTCAGTATCCAGACAATGGCTGGGCCAACGATCCAAATGCAAAGATTCTCAACTATCTTGGAAGAACAGTGGCGGACTATAAGACAACGGGTCCGGACGGAAAGGCATGGATTCCCCTGCTTGCTGAGTGGATGAATAGCACCCTGCAGGAGCCGACCTTCCCGAATACCGAGTTCATCGGCAACTACAACGCAACCGCCAGCTACGGTGCCTACTCGAACTTCGGGACGATGAGCTTCAATCCGTTTCCAGCGATGAGTGAATCCGACAATACATTCGTATTGAATATCTATCTGACCGGCCTTGTGCTCGACAGGCCAGACCTCACGCCTACATCAATATGGACGGACCCACCTATCATCCATGCTGGTGACAACGTCACCATATGGGTGACGATCGAGAACGTGGGTTCGTGGGGCGCTCTCGAAATTTGGGTCTATTTCTTTGTGGGTGAAGAGAAGCTGCAGTCCTTCTATATCGGGTTCCTGGGCGAAGGTGACTCCAAGAATTGTTCATCCGTTTGGTACAATGCAAGCGTGGGTAATCACATAGTCATTGTTGAGGTTGATCCACCAATCGAAACTGGCGGCAACATAACAGAGTCGAATGAGGGTAACAACAGATTATCAGAACCCATATCCGTCGAGCCTCTCCTTCCCGATCTCGTCGTCTTCATTTCGGCGCCTGGTCAAGGATACCCAGGCAACCCTTTGACGATAACAGCTACTATCCGCAATCAGGGTAACGCCTCTGTGACAGAGATGTTCTTTGTGGAGTTCTTTGTGAAGGAGGAAAGCAAGGAACGCATTACCTACTCAGATATATTGGATGTCGGCGGAACGGATACCGTGGATTATGAGTGGACACCGTCTGATGTCGATACCTACACGATTCGTGTCGTTGTCGACCCCACGGACACTGTGGATGAGATTAGTGAGGACAACAATGAAGCTACATGGATAATTGAGGTCGTCCCTGTTCCCAATCTCGTGGTTATCTCGGACTATGTGTCTCCGGATGACCCCTGTCCCTCGGAGGGTCAGGATATTAGAGCCAACGCATGGATATCCAATCTGGGTCAAGTTGACGCAGACATATTTGAAGTTTCCTTCTTGATTGACGGTGTTCCAGTTGGTAATTGGACTTCCTCTGCGCCCCTCGTGCCAGGAGCAACTGTTCTCGCCACCAGTCCCTTTTCACAACCTACTGGGAGTCCTGGCTTTGGAAAGATTACCGTCATAGTTGACCCGACTGACTCCATAAAAGAGAGCAGCAATGATGACAACACCGTAACCGCCCAATACATCGTGTACACCGGAACCCAGACGATATGGTCGATGAACAGAACACTGGACTCTGTAAACGTTGCCGTACACGACAATCTTGTGATTACAGGGAACATAGTCATCATGAATGGCAATCTCACAGTCACTCAATCTCAATCTGGAACGGGAATTGGGAGACATTACATGAAGATCCAAGACGGAGGCACTTTGACGCTAATTAACGGCGTACTGAAGAGCAACATCGACAGCAATTGGCCCCTAAATGTCTGTATATTGGGCAATGGAAGCCTCATCACGAAGGACAACTCGCAGATCCTCCTGGACTCTCCAGGTCATGGAAGAGGGGTCCTCTACAGCAGAGGGAACGGTACAATCGATCTCGAGGATACTCTTCTCGACGGCGACATTAGGGCTACAGGTTTCGATGTCTCGTTCAAGAACGTCGATCTCACTGGCGAAGTTGTCTTCATCTACACTCAGAACACTTCGTACATATGGGACACGATCTTCTGGACCGTTAACATACTGTCTCTGTATACTGATGATGACGATGTAGGCACTGTGGATTTCGACATAAGGAATGTTTCCTTTGCCGATCCGGTTCTGGACCAGCAACTGGTCTTTGGCGGGGAGCAATGGATATGGCTCACGGATGTGGAGACATACATTCCGACCGGTGAGGACTGGTGGACGAATATGATTGTCGGTAACGCCAAGGTATCAGTTTTCTATTGGCTGACCATTGAGCTCGTCGATGGTACGGGCGCTTTGCTCCCTATGTCAAATCTAACCCTCTATCATCTGATTACTGACAACCTAACCTGGGAAATTGCAAGGGATGATATGGACAATCCCATCGAGAATAAGACCCTTGAAGATGGCGTGTACGTATACCGTGCCCTCTCTCAGGAAAGATTTCGTGTTGACATTGACCACTACGAGAATTGGACCTATCTGGCCAACGGCTCGAAATTGCTGTCATTTCCTCCTCCCGAGGGTGACAAGACCTACTATCCAGATCGAGATGTGTCAGTTGATGTCATGTCTAATTCAGTCATCCAACTCGTATTCTCAGCCCTAACTCCGGAATTCTGGATTGAATCAATGTACTTCGAGGGTGGGAATGGTATATCCTATGACCAACCTCATAACAGGCCACTCAACATTACTGCTGATATTCACAATGACGGAAAAATAACGTCTGCAAACGTTGAGGTCTACTTCTACGCTACTGAACTCGACCCCGACCGGAATGGCATCATGGAGAATGAACCATCGACCTATGAGGCTTACTTCATCGGTGCTGCAACGATAGTCGTACCCGCAAACGGAACAGGAAGTGCCGTGGTCACATGGACCCCAGGAAATCCAGCTATGGTTGCTGCAGGAAACAAAGTCTCTGTTTTCGTAGATATGTATAACAAGATAAAGGAAGTGAACGAGCTCAACAACATTGATCTAGAGGTCGTCACGATGTTCCGTTGGCCTGACCTTGAAGTGCCCATAGAAGACATCATTACCATCCCAACGCAGGTCCCCGTGCACTCGCCTGTCACCCTGCAAGCAACGATTCGCAATATTGGGGCAAGAGAGGGGACCAATGTCCGAGTGGAATTCTTCGATGATGACACATCGATAGGCAACGACACGATACCCCTTATTCAGTCAGGCGAATCGGTCCTTGCCACTGTAACTTGGGTCGCCGACAGGTCAGGACCTCATGAGGTGAAGGTCATTGCCTATACTGAGAACCTAACGATTGAGAACAAAGACTACAACTGGGAGAACAACGAAGCTGCTATAACGAAGTCGGTTCTCTCCGTTTCCGACCTCATGATTGATTCAACCAGCATAATGAATCTCGGTACTCCGCCAAATGTGACGCAAGCCAGGGACTTCACGTTCACAGTCAGGGTCTACAATCTCGGTGAAAGCTCTGTTTCATCATTCTCCATTGCAGCTCATATGGAAAGTACCGCGAACACCACTATCGCAAGCCTATCTAATCTCTCGATCGGAGGGGATATGTACACAGATTTCGAGCTGTCGGTTGTCGGTGGGTTACCAGATACTGGAACATATGACCTAATCGTTGTTGTTGATTCAGAGGATGAAGTCACCGAAGCCGACGAGGCAAACAACGAGGCGAGCATTTCCCTCGAAGTAGTTCCGCCCAAGGGATTTGTGACCATTAGCATGCCAGTTGAAAACAAAGAGTTCAGTCCTGGAGTTACTATTCTTGTGCAAGGTTATGTTCAGACAAATCAAATGGATCCGATACCTGGCATAATGGTGCACGCTCAGCTTTTTGAAGATGAAACCCCAGTTACTGGGACGCTCCGTTATCAACTAACTGACTCAACAGGCGAATTCACCTTTTCGAATTTCGAAATTCCCGAAAACGTTGAAGGCACGTTTACCATAGTGGTTTCAACGAATATCACGACCATAATGGAAGATGATGTAACGATAAAGGTTGTGAAGCCCGTCAACTGGTGGGAAATCATGTTCCTTGGCCTTCCACTATGGCTCTGGCTCATCATCATTGCGGTCATAGTTGCAATCGTCGTTGGTGTCACACTCTATCTCTACTTCGTCGGATTGGGCAAACTCGTGGAGTGTGGCAATTGCGGAGCATTCATACCTGAAGCAAGTGAGAAGTGTCCGAAGTGCGGAGTGGAGTTTGAAAAGGATTTGGCGAAGTGTAGCACGTGCGGTGCTTGGATACCCATAGGCGTCAAGCTATGTCCTGAGTGCGGAGTGGAGTTTGCCACGGGCGAACTCGAGATGGAGGAATATCGCGAGAAGATGAGGATGCAATACGAAGAGGTCGTTGCCAAATTCCGCGCCGAAGCTGACAAAGCTCTGGGAAGAACACTCACCGAAGAGGAATTCCAGGAGTGGTGGAAGACACAGCCCACATTCATGACCTTTGAGGACTGGCTGAGGGAAGAAGAGGAAATGAGAAAGATGGGCTCGCGACCCTGCCCATCCTGCGGAACACTCAACAGCGTGACAGCCAAGGTCTGCCACAAGTGCGGAACACTCTTCGAAGAGGTTGAGGAGGCACCGCCAAGAGAGAAGCCACCTGAGGAGAAGCCGCCGGAAAAACCCGAAGTTGAGGCAGCACCTCCGAGAGAAGCAAGGCCTCCGGTGGAGAAAAAGGTAGTCCCCGAGGAGAAGCTGGAGAAGATAGAGAAGCCAGTTCCCAAGAAGGTCGTCAAGAAACCTGTCGAGAGGCCTGTGGTTCAAAAAAAGGTCATAAAGAAGCCTGTTGTCGAAGAAGAGGAAGAGGAAGAGAAGAAGGAGGAAGCCTAGCTGCTTGAGAGAACCTCTCCGGCCTTCTTGTAGACGGCCTCAGGGTCCTTGTAGTAAGAGGAGACGATCTTGGCCACTTCTGTATGTCTTTGGATGCCTATCTTCTTCATGTAATTGAAAATCTGGATTCTCCTCCTTACCTCCTGCTCCATTCTCTTCTGCGACCAGTTCCTTGCAATGGATATCTTCTCGTAGACATAGCTGTGTCCGCTGTAGTTGAAGGTGTCATCGGCCGGGTTCCATGAATAGGCGGTATTGGTTATGAGCTCGTCGGACTCAGGGTCAACACCGATGAACTCTGTGAGTGACTTGACCCTTCGAGTCATGTCTGTTCCTACTTTGACCTGTGCCTGCATGAGAACGACGTCCAAAGCAGCCACAAGAGCACGCGGGAGGTTTATCGGGTCGTTCTCCATCCTGTGCACCATAGCCTGAACGTCTTCTGCATGGAAGGTCGTATATGCACTCTTTCCCGTAGCCATTGCCTGGAAAACGACATAGGCCTCCGTTCCTCTGACCTCTCCAACCATTAGGTACTGCGGACGGTGGCGGAGCGCAGAAGTCAGCAAATCGAACATGTCGATTTCTCCCATTGCCTTGCCCGTAACGACGCTCCTTGCTCCGAATCCAGCCCGAGTCACGGTGGGAACCCAGTTTTCATGCGGGAGGTTGAGTTCTCTTGTGTCCTCAATGCTGACGATCTTCATTTGTGGGGGAATGAAAAGGAGTATTGCATTGAGAGTCGTAGTCTTTCCGCACGCCGTTCCTCCGCACATGAGCATCGACTGACCATTCTCAATTGCAAGCCATAGATAGGCCATCATCTCATCGCTAAGCGTCTTGAATTTCAGCAGGTCGAGAGGAGTGAACGGGTTCTCCCTGAATCTCCTAATCGTAAAGCTCGATCCTTTCTTTGTCACGTGCTTGCCAAGCGTTGCCTGAAGCCTAGAACCATCCGGCACTGTCGCATCAAGCATGGGCTGGGCAACGGATATATGCTTCCCGCACTTCTGTGCTAACCAAACCACGAAAGAATCAAGATCGTCCTCCTTGTCAAACCTCAAGTTGGAAGGTATGGACCCGTATTTCCTGTGATAGATATAAAACGGAATCTCCACACCATCGCAAGAAACGTCCTCGACATTGGGGTCGATCATCACAACGTCAATCGGTCCGTATCTTATGAAATCCCTGAGTATGTAGTACATTATCCTTTCCTTGGATATCGGATGAAGACTCACACCGAGCTCCCGAAGAAGAACATCTACAAGCCTCCTCAAATAGGCCTCTTTGGCCCTAATATCCCCCTCTTCAGTCATTTCCAATGACTCAACGAGGATTTCCTTCAGAACTTCGAGAATATCCTCCTCCTCCACCAGAAGCTTTGGCTCTATGACTTCGTACCTGTACTCGTTGGCACGAGTGTCATAGTTTATCCGCACGTAGGAATAGCCCTCTATCATAGGCAGAATCTCAATCTCTGAAAGATCTCTCTCTGAGATCTTGGGAATTGTGGTAACCCTGCCCAGCGTCTGCTCCTCTATTCCGCCTACTCTTGGGGAAAGAACCTTTATGCCGCGTTTCCCAAGAAGTTTACTGAAGTATCCTTTCTTGATGACATCGAGGGCGGCAAAGAGCTTCCCCCTTCTTTTCCGCTCTATGTACTCCAATTCCTCAGCTGTTGCTACCCTCTCTTCTTCCAGCTGCTGGAGCCTTTCAGCTGTCTCTTCTTCTCTTTTCTTGAGCTCTTCCAACTCTTCCCTGACACCCTTGTCGACGATTTCGCTCAATTCTATCACCTATATGAACAACAAAAGCAGGAAACCTATCAGGAGCATTACGAAACTATGTCTAAGGCCATTAGCAACCCTTCCATTGTCAAGAACGCCCGCAAGAAGGCCATCACCCACAGCATGTATGATTGCCGCAAGAAAGAAAGCCAATTGGATATTGAAGATCACAGCGGGAAGATCAGGCGCGAGTGGACTCTCCACTCCGCCAGTAGAGCCGCCCCCAACGGCCCCAAGGGACTCACTTGCCTCAAGCATCTTGGGGAGGAACGTCGCATTAAGAATGGCAATGGTCACAAGAAAGACGAAGAATGAGATGTAAATGACAGCGATATAAGTAGACATCGCGATTTTTCTCTCGTATTCTGTAAGCTGTTTTTCCTTTGTATCGTGTGAAACCATGGTCAAAACATCGGCGACATCTCCGCCCGCATCGCTTGACTTTATGATGATGCTTACAACTCGACCAACCATAGGAGTCTTGACACGTTCTCTGAAGAGCTTGAGAGCTTCGGTGGCAGGAACACCCCATTGAATCTGGGCGGCCATTTTCTGTATCTCATCTGTGAGCCTGCCATACCTGCCGGATGAGGCAACGACGATGGCTTCTGCGAGCGTCATCCCGAATCTTCCAGCTTCCGCAACGTCTCTGAGGAAATCTGGGAGTCTTGTTTCAATGGCCGCAACGTCCTTCTGTTTCTTATACAGATAGAATCCATAAGGGCCTATCAGAGTCAAGATGGCAAAGACAGCGAAGTTCAATCCTCTCTTGACGGGTGCAGTCGCCTCCCTCGGATGGATTGGGATGTTGATCGAGTCTATGATATTCAGTATTGCGATCAGAATGAATACCCCCGCCACAATTCCGCTCACTATCAGTATTGGCTTGGTGAAGTCGTACTTTTCGTACATCTTTATTCTGGCTTCTTCCAGATCTGGCTTCACCATAGCTAGCCCTCCTGCTCCATACTCCAAATCACGAATATAAACCCGAATTGGGAAATCGGTATCATCAGACCCACAACTACGTAGAGCAGATTCACAACAAACCCTGACGCGCCCTTGCTTATCAATGCCATTATTGCCATTATCACGACAAGGAAGAGAGGAAATGCAACTACAACGGTGACGAAGCTCTCCGCGAGCATTCCCAGAGTCTCCATATTCTTCCTCATCTCCAGCCGATCTTCCTTCTCGAACTGCTCCGCTTTCAAAAGGAAATAGGGCTTAAGCTGGCCTCCCGATGTGGATGTCGTCACAACGCCTTGAAGGAAATCCTGAAACTTGACAGAGGGGGACCTTCCGGCAGCGGCACGAATGGCGGAGAGAATGTCAATTCCCAAAAGCTCAGTATCTCTCGTTATCCACTCGGCTTCCTCAGCGACTTCACCGTAAACCGATTGCTTTGAGAGCTCTTTGAATATGATGTCAACGGGGACATCAGCAGATGCCATTGCGGATATGAAACTCATCGCCCCAGTAATCTTTGCATCAATCAAGCGCGCTCTCTTCTTCCTGGCGGATGAAGGGGCACTCACAAGCGCGAAGTGAACGAGAAAGGCTGGAACAATCGCGATCAGAATGCCAATAATTGTGCTTGACAGCGCGTCCAGTATGCCCAGTACGAATAGCAAAGTGGCGAGAATCGCGCCAATGAACACACCTGCTATCGCTGCGACAAACGTGCTCATCCAAACATAGGCCAGATATTCCTCAGGTCTAATCTTCATGTGAGCCTGAATGAGGTCGTCCTCCAGTTCCTGTTTCGGCTTGAACCTCGACTCCACAAATCCGCCGAGGAAGCGCCAGCAGAACTCCTGGTAAGGTGTCAGCTTGATATACTCGGGTCTTGAGCCCTTTGCTAGTCTGATTTGATGTGGACCTCTAAACCCGACTTCCTCTGGCCTAAACCTCTTTGTCCTAACATATGCCTTTCTCGCCTCAAGCTTCTCAAATGCATCAGATCTCTCGGGAGGCAAACATATCACCGCCAGCTAATTCTTCAGGTTTGGGCTCCTCACGAACCCAACCCATTTCTTTTCTAATCCTTTCTATGGTCTCATCAGGGTAATGGTAGTATGAGACCACAAGTCTCGAAATGTCCCTGTAATCATCAAGATTCTTCTCTGTCATATAATTAACCATATCCACCCTTCTTTGAAACTCTTGGTCCATCTCCTCATGGGTCATGTTCTTCATCTCTTGTAGTTCATCAAAGAGGAAGCTGTGCCCTTTGTATATGAAAGAGTCAGTTGCTGGGTCCCATTCGTAAACAGTGTTCGTAATCAGCTCATTCGTTTCGGGCTCGAAACCCACGAGCTCAACAATCTGGAATACCCTTCTCACTTGCTCGGCCTCTGCACCAATTCTTGCGAAGTTCTGAACAATGACGAAATTGAGGGCTGTTAGGAGAATCCTTGGAGTATTAATTGGTGGGTTCTCCAATCTGTTCACCATAGACTTCACTGAGTCTGCATGCATCGTGGACATTGTTGGGTGGCCAGTTGCCATCGCTTGGAACATGGTGTAGGTTTCCCTTCCTCGAACTTCCCCCACAATAATGTAGTTGGGTCTCTGTCGGAGTGCGGCCCTTACCAGGTCATACATATCTATCTCGCCGGCAGCCTTTCCGTCGGGTCCTTTCTCACCAACACCGCTTCTTGTGGTTCCTGGAATCCAGTTTTCATGAGGAAGATTGATTTCTCTTGTATCCTCGATGGAAACGATTTTTGCACCTGGCCTAATGAAAATGGCCGCAGCATTGAGAGTTGCGGTTTTCCCGGTGGCGGTTCCACCACAAACCATCATGGACCTTCCGTGCTCAACGGCCAACCAGACATATGCCACCATCTCCGGCGATGCCGTGTTGTAACTTATGAGTTCTGTTGGGGTGAAGGGGCTTTCCTTGAATCTTCTGATCGTGAACGAAGAGCCACGCGTGGTTACCTCTCTTGAGTACGTTGCTTGAATACGATGGCCTTCGAAGCTGGTTCCATCCAGAATGGGATTGGCGACGGAAATCTGTTTCGCGCATCTTTGCCCCAATCCTATCACAAAAGAATTGAGGGAATCCTCGTCGTCAAACCTCCCCGTAGCTTTGATGGATTCATATTTCCTGTGGAATATGAAGAGGGGAACACCTACACCATCGCAGGAGACATCTTCGATTGAGGGGTCGCGCATCAGGACATCGATGGGACCATAACCAACGAAATCTCTCACAATGTAGTAGACGATCTTATCCCTCGAATTCTCGTCGACATTCATTCCTCTACTCCTGAAGAAGCTGTCAATACTTTCTTTCAGGAATTCCTCCTTATCCTTCTTCCCCATCGTGCCGCTCTCGTATTCTAGGGTTCGGTTAAGTGAGTCTTTGATGAGGGCCAATAATCTCTTCTCTTTATCTGTGAGATATGGCTCCCATGGTTCATAGAGGTATTCACTGCCCTTGTTATCATAGAGTATTCTCGCATAGCTGAAGGGAGGCCTTATTGGTACGATCTCAAGCTCGTCTACCCATTCCCCCTCGGTTGGAGGAATGGGGGTAAGATGGGATCCTCTCCCTCCTTCCCATTTTGTGGCGGTCGATTCGCCTTTCGGCACCAGTACCTTCCTCTGCTTCTTCGTTTTCAACATCCCAGATACCTCTTCTCAAAGCCTTAGATTCTTGAACTCGTTTCGCCCACGATGACATCGAAATATGCGGATACGAGTGTCAGTTGGCCTATTTCTATGTCATCAGATTCTATGGTAACCTCAACAATAGAGTAGTTATCATAGACTGTCCTCTTGACAATAAAGTACGGATTGGTAGCCTTTTCCTGCAGTCCTGTGTCGTACCAATCCCATTCTGGAGGCGAGTTATTCTCGTAGTCCTCTTCAGTCACCCCATAGGCCCTCGAAAGCGTTTCATTGAAGAAGTCATACCACGCCTTGTCGTATTGGGTCCAGTGAACGATAGTTATATCAGAATTGATGTCAGTGTACACGTCATGAGAGGCTCCGATGAGGTCATGGTGAACACCCTGTGTTCCAATGCCACCTACAGAACCCTCACCATACAAGGTTACTAGAGTTATCCATATCTCGACATAGTCGCCAGCTTTGGTAACCATAAAGGAGGGCTCCCCTTTTACAAGCTCTCCGTCTCGCTGATGTCTGATGACAGCACCACCCTCATAGATGAGTGTCTGCTGGACATAATACCTGTTCCTCGCCTCGAGGACCAAATTGCCTGAACTATTTCGATTTACATAGAATGTCCCATTGCTACCGCCAACATCATGTAGGTAGCTGAAGTTGACAGAGAATTCCCCATCGTCTCTATGCGCTGCAAGCTCCCCGACGGTCGGCGCTGAAAAGATGGGAACACCGTCTATTCCTATCTCAATAGGACTGAATCCACTACTCTTCATGCACGGTGCATTCATCTGCTGCATTACTACGCAAGATAGAACCTGCAAATCGATAGATCCCTTGAGTGTGCCAAATTGCCCGTAGACCTCATTCATATGAGCGGATTCGGCATCCTTCATCCACACGGGAACGTATTGATTTATTATCATGGACATGAATGTCAAGACAACCATCAGAGCCATGATGGTTCCTACTGTAGAAGCCACCCCCTCATCATCCCATCTGAGTTTTTTCCTGATTCTAAAAGCCTTATTCGAGGGCTCCATCACATCACCTGGAAGAATTGGATTCCTCTTAGTTCTAATGTTGGATGACGTATTTATAGGTGTCGCCATCAATTCCATCTGGTCATTCCTAGGGATGATACTCAAGGCCCCGCAAACCGAGTGACAGAACACTAACTTTAATATCTGCTAATTCATATGAAACTTTGCTGCCGCAGTAACTCAGTTGGGAGAGTGCAAGACTGAAGATCTTGAAGTCGCCGGTTCAAGTCCGGCCTGCGGCATTCCCGACTTAGCTTAGACAGGCTAGAGCGGCTGACTGTAGTTGGTTTCCGGAATTTCCGGTATTTGCCGATATCAGCAGATCCCCGGTTCAAATCCGGGAGTCGGGATTGTGGGGGCTTCCGAGCCCCCATTTTTCAATCATCGCCAGAACATATTCTCAGTCTAGATACTGAAGGCAAAGTTGCATCAACCCCGTCACATCCAATTGTAGTCCTTAGTTCAGCTTGAGACGATAAACTGATGCTGTTTTTCCTATCATGAGTGAGTTATCCCGTGGTCCCGAGGCGCCAGTGCAATTTATATGCGCATGAACAGCGAACACCGCCATTGTCGAACGACAGACTGCCTTCCGATTCAGCGGAATATAATAGCCGTAGGCGCGGAATCGATGTGCGAGCCTGAGAGGGGTAAACGAGAGGTTCCGAAATACTCTTATATGTCCTACCGTATTAACCATATTGTCGG
>JBHIFI010000012.1:0-37625 GCA_046761005.1 Thermoplasmata archaeon | reverse complement strand
GCATAGAAATGTCGTGTGTGTGGACTTCTAGGGCTTAATTCACATCGGGTCCTACGTGAAAAGGTGTTCCAAGGGGCACTTTTCGTCGCCCATGATAGTGCAGAACGACATTTTGTCGAGGATTCTCTGTTTTTCTATCTTTTCCAAGGTGCCTCTAAGTCGGCTGAGTAGTCTAGATTATACATCTCAAGGGACCATCTGCCCATGGGCCAAGAATCGTCACAGAAGCTCACTGAGAGGTGCCAATGTCATTCGGATTTCAATGAAGGAGTGACAATCTCAGAGTTTTCTGAAGTCGCAACAAGAAAGCAGTGGGCCCGCCCAGATTCGAACTGGAGTCTAAGGCTCCCAAAGCCCCAAGGATTGACCAAGCTACCCCACGGGCCCTCCCATAAAAAGTGCGCTATCTGTATTTAAAGCTCATTCCCCAATATGAGCTCACGCGTAGCGAGTCGGACAGCATCCTCACTGCTGTACCTAGGCCTCCATCCTGTCGACTTCAGCTTCTCGACTGAAAGAAGCATCTCCCTTACATCGCCCTTCCAACCGCGACCATCATCGACACCACCCGTCCAACGATAGGCAACGTCCTCTAGACCCATCTCCTCCGTCACTATATCCGCTATCCTCTTCACATCGATTGCATCCTCGCTACCTATGTTGAAGATTTCCACAGGTTCGGAGAGCACCTTCCATCCGTGGATTAGGGCTTGAACACAGTCGGATATGTGACAGTAGGACTTCACCGTTCCAGGGTCCCTCCCGAGAATCTCGAGTCTACTCGGATCTCTTCTCAGCTTCTCGACGAAATCGTGTATGACACCATGCGTGCTTCTTGACCCCACGACGTTAGCGAATCGGAAGAGGCAGGCCTCGAAGTCGAATGTATAACAGTAGGAGGATATGAGAGCCTCACAGGCGAGCTTCGATGCACCGTAAAGGGATATTGGAATCAGTGGACCGTAGTCCTCGGCCGTGGGAATTTGACTCGCCTCACCATAGACAGTTGATGTAGACGTGAAGAGAATCTCCTTCTTCCCGGTCTTTCTCATCTCTTCTAGCAGGCGGTAGGTCGCGATTATGTTCTGATCGAGATGTACTCTCGTATTCTCTTCTCCCAACCTTACGTCTGGATTGGCTGCGAGGTGAAAGACGCAGTCCGAATCCTTGAGGAAAGGTTCGATGTCGTCCGAGAGAATGTCCGCCTTTTGGAGAGAGAATCTCTCATTCGATTCAAGATGGCCTATGAACTCTCTTTTTCCACTGCTGAAATTGTCAACGACTATCACCTCGTTTCCTAGGCGAAGCAGCTCCTCGGCGAGATGGCTCCCTATGAAACCCGCCCCACCTGTGAGAAGGACTCTCCTGTTTTCGATCTCCATCCTCTTTCCTCCCTTGAGCATGATGATAGGGGTAAACAGCAGCGGTAATGAAACCCGCAACTATTAAGATTCCGCGGCCTGCAAGATTTGGATCTATCATTTTGATTGAAGGAACTCTACCAGTTTCTGGAAAGCTTTTCCTCTGTGCGAGAATCTGTTTTTTTCGTTGATATCCATTTCTCCAAAAGCCTTGGATTCTCCTTTCGGAATGAATATAGGATCGTATCCGAAGCCCTTGATGCCCCTCTTCTTTTCTGAGATCGTGCCCTCACATCTCCCGCCAAAGACTCTCACTTCATCATTGGGCAAAAAACCGACGCAGCACTCGAAATGGGCGTTTCTGTTCTTTTCCGACCCCATGAGCCTAAGGATGCCATCCAGACCTATGGTCTTGTATACGTGAGAGGAAAACACCCCTGGAAACCCTCCGAGCGATTCGATGAATAATCCAGAATCTTCAATGAGGAGGTCGCCCTCTATCTTCTGACGAAGCCAATTAAGCCCAAAGAGAACGATCTCCTTCAGCGATTCACCCTGGATCTCTGGATATTCTATGGAAAGCATCTCTACATCCATTCCGATGCCACCGAGAATTCTCTCTGCTTCCCTGAATTTTTCTTTGTTGGATGTCACGAAGCGAATCAAGTGTACCTACCCCTTTTCTCAATCACTGCCATTCTCTCTACGACCTCATCCGCCCTTTCGTAGTTCTCCCTGTAACCGCTCAGAGCATCTTGGAAAAGATGGAATCTCTCGGAGTGAGCGCTGGAGAAGGCCTCCTTGAGGAGGTGGAAATCGACACCCTGGTCCTCTATCTCCTGGCTCTTCCTTCCCAGACTGAAATCTATGAGGTATATGTCATCATTCGAGACGAGCATATTCGACGTTGTGAGATCGCCATGAATTATACCATTGGAATGTAGGATTCCAACGACTGAGCCTATTCTCCTGCAGAGGTCGTCGGCTTTGGCTCCGGAGTTAATGATTTCCTTCGCCTGCTTTCCCTCAATATGGTCCATAATTATCTTGTTCTCCACGACATCAACATCGTATATTACTGGCACTGAAACTCCGAGTGCTCGAGCTTCAGTCATGAGCTTTACCTCTGTCCTTATCCTTGCCGATCTGAGCCTCTCATCGAGCAATGCAATCCTGTAGCCCTTTGGTATCCTGTACTTCTCCACCGCTCTCTTTCCTTTCCACGTAACTAAACGAAGCTGAGCCTCGGCCCCAATCTTGATGAGCATCTGATTCCGCAACGCCTTTCTGGAATAAAACATGTCACGTTGTTCCAAAGAAATCCTTCATCACACATTCGATATCTTCTTCTCGTGCATGAAACTCCCCAGGAAGGAATTTCAGGTATCTTTCTGATAAGAATCTCAAATCCGCGAGAATCACGACGGCTCTGTCGGATCCACTTCGGATGCATCTTCCCGCCGCCTGCAAGACCTTGTTCATGGCCGGAATGAGATAGGAATAATCAAAACCCTTCCTCTTCCCGAACCTGGAAGAATAGTATCTTCTGAGGGCCTCGTTTTCAACCGTTGGAGGTGTCAAGGGAATCCCGCATATTATCGCAGCACCAAGCAGATTGTCACGGAAATCCACACCCTCAGAAAGCGAGCCTCCCATGACCGCGAGAAGAATCCCTCCATCCCCTCGCAGCTCTTTCAGCCGTTCCAGCATCTGATTCTTCTCCTCTTTTGTCGACCCTTGGTTCTCCACGAGCACCTCCTTTCTGCATTCGCTGAGCATCATCCTATTGTGGACATTCTCAAGGAACTCATAGGAGGGGAAAAATGCCGCCAGATTCCCGCTGAAAAGTGAGGATACCTTGAGAATCAGATTGGCGTATGCTTGGTAGGTTTTCTCCCCTCGCCGCTTGAAGAGCGATGTCATCCTCGTGCTCGAGACCACCTTGCGATTTTCTCGCGGAAAAGGGGAAGTGTAGGTTCTCCCAATGCATCTCGATTTTGGAATGCCCAGGAGGTCCGAATATGTTACCGCGGGATAGAGAGTTCCGCTCATTAGAATGGAAGAATGTGCTCTCTCGAAAACCTCATGGCTCAATATAGATGGGTCCAAAAGCACATAGGAAAACTTTCTGTTCTCACCGTTTCGAACCCTCAATATCGGATTCTTCTCGTCCATCCACCCGCCAAGAAAATCCCCCAACTCAAGAAGCGATGTGCCAATGTTCTTCGCAACAGCTCTCTCCGCACATCTTTTCACATCATTCACGAAATCATCAACCGAACTAGAGCGGTTCTTCAGCGACCTCTGCAGAGGACCAAGTATCGCTTCTCTCCCGACCTCTTGTATTTCGTCGTCAAATTGCTCCCTAAGGTCCTTGGCAAGGCCTACCAGTATGTTGGCCATACCCTGACCAACTTTTTTCGCCTCTTTTGCCGCAACCAGGATTTCCTGTATGCCAATCTCGCCCCTCAAATGACCCCTAATCCTTGCGGGCAGATTGTGAGCTTCGTCAACGATAATAACTAGACCCTCCAGTTCTCTCTTTGCTTTCTCCAGAACCACATCTCGTATCGGGGAGAATAGATAGTTGTAATCGCAGACAATCACATCCGCCTCGGAAAAGCAGTCCATTGCTGTTTTGTGGGGGCATCTCCCAAATGTTCGACTGAGCTGAGCGATTTCGTCCACGTGCAGTATTCTCTTTCGAATGATTTCGATCAACGGTTCAGTGGACTTCTCATAGTAGGGACAAGTCCTTGTGCTGACCCTGAGCTCACAGAAATCCTGGAATGAGGAATAATGCAGGGAACCTGACAATGGGCAAAGGGATTGCTTTGAGATTATATCCACCGAAAAAATCCCTCCCTGAATATCTGAAATCCTTCGGAGTGTATCCACAGCGATTCTGTGCTGGGATTGCCTGGAAGTGAGGAAGAACACCAGGAGATCACTCTCCAAACCTACCTCAAGAGATGCAGTAAGTGCCACGGCGGTCTTCCCCAGGCCCGTAGGGGCATGCGCCAGAAGATGCTGGCCAGATGAAAGTGCCTTTCTGGCATCGCACAAGAAATTGTCTTGCCCTTTCCTAGGACTGGCGAAGGGGAAAAGGTCTCTTCCATGGTGATTAGACGTTTTCTCGCATCCCTCTTCTCCCATAATCACGAAAAGGATAGCAAGCTGAGTTTACTATGTTTTGGGTCTGGATTCCAAAAGAGGAAGATGCAAAAAACTATCTGGCCTTAACGAGAAGCTAACAAAATCAGAGGCGTCCTCTGAAGGGCTCAAGAACAAATCATGGAAAGACTTTTAGTAATCCTGTTCATAACCAATACTAGTTCTTGAGGATGAGGGGTAGGGTAGAGGTGATCCGTATTGAGTAGGATAGTCTTGACGACTGACGCCTCGAATATGAGTGAACTCCACCAGAACGTATACTTGGGTTTCCTTTCCTGTCTTCCAAAGAACATCTGCCCTGAGCCGCTATATAAGGCTCTAATTCCACCCGTCGACCTCAATCCAGACGGAACTGCAAGACTTCCCACTCTCTCTCTGAGAACCGTTGAGGCTATCTGCGTTAACGCTGGCCACGATACCGAGGATGTCAAAATAGCCCATCCTCTATGTCCAGAAAGGGTCATCAATGAGAAAACAAAGATCGTGGGGATCTCGGCCCACGACCCGATGGGCCTCGGCCCAGCAACCTCCACTTGGACTTCCATATTTGGCGGTATCCCTCATAACCGTCTGAAGTTCCTGAATCTGATGAGAAGGATTAGACTCCTAAAAGAAAGGTATGGGTTCACAACCGTTCTCGGCGGGACTGGCTTCTGGCAAGTCTATGAGCCCAAAACGATGGAAAGACTTGGAATAGACTATGTTGTTGTGGGAGAAGGCGAAATAAGTGTTCCCAAGCTCTTTGAAGACATCCTTAACGAGAATGATAGCGGTACAAGAATAGTTAGAGACCGTGTTCCAGAGGCAGAGGAAATACCACCAGTGCTGGGACCCTCAAACTGTAAGCTGGTTGAGATAACCAGAGGATGTGGGAGGGGATGCACATTTTGCTCTCCTACGGTCTCAGGAAGACTCCGCTCCCTTCCTTTGGAAAAGATCGTCAATGATGTTAGAGTTCACAAGGAAGCAGGTTTCCCGCGAGTCACTTTCCAGTCCGATGATTCCCTTAGATATGGGTCCTCGAATCTGCTTGCCGATAAAGACGCCCTCCTGAATCTTTACAAAGAATCCTTCAAGACCGGCATAAAAGAGATTTTCCTCACCCACGCATCGCTGGTCACATTTGCTCACCAACCAGATGTGATCGATTCGCTGACAAAGTTTCTTAACAAGCGAGGGATCAAATACTACGGTTGTCAGCCAGGACTCGAGACGGGGAGCTTCAGACTGCTGGCACGGCATATGATTGGGAAGATGTACCCGAGGGATTCGGAGGAGTGGCATGAGATAGTCTACGAAGCCATGAAAGTCATGAAGCAGAACAACTGGTTTGCTGTGTGCACACTCATATGCGGTCTTCCAGAGGAAGATGTTGATGATGTAGATTTGACAATCAACCTCATTAGGAAGCTCGAGGGCTTTCCCTCGCTTTACATCCCACTCTTTTTTGTTCCCATGACGCTGACGAAACTGGAGGACAGGACTGCCTTTGTCGTTGAGAATATGACGAAGGAGCACTGGGAGCTTATGTTCACATGTTGGGATCACAATCTGAGACACATATACGGGCTCTACAAGATGGCGATGGAAAATAAGCATGTGCTTCTTAATGCGCTGATTAGGTCGTTGGCGTCGACGCTCAAAGTGTGGATGAACATTAAGAGAGAGGAGTATACTCAACAGATATAGTTTTCACTACTGATAATCAAAAACCAAAGAATAAGTATTGTCCAGAGAATCTTTTTGCGGCTTTCGGGAAGCCATCAGACCCTCCACTTGTGATATTATGGCAAGCGTGAGCGAGCAGAGATGTACTGTATGCGGACTCTCCTCCCCTCCGGCGGAGATCATATGTCCGAGATGTGGCACCATTTTTCCCGAAAAAGAAGCGGAATGCGAAGGTTGCGGGGCAAAGTTCGATTCTATCATAGCCATGTGTCCGTCGTGTGGGGGGACTATCGATCAAGAATTCCATGATGATGTGGGCCGGGAAGAGGCGGTTCAGAGATTTCAGCTGATTCCTGGGGTCACCAAGGATATGGCAAGCAAACTGTATGATAAGGGAATCAGGTCTTTTGCTGATCTCATAGAGATGAGCCTTCCTGAATCTGAGAGAAAACGAGGACTTCACAGGATCATAGCGAGAAGACTAATGCTCTCTGGACTGATGATAGCAGAAGATGAGAGAAACGAGGGACTCGCTTGCGTCAGGTGTCGCGGACACTTGGATGAGAATGAATTGAAATGCCAGATATGCGGTGCGCCAGCTGGTGCGGCCTTTCTCGACCTGCAGATAGATGGTCAGACAGTCAAGCTCGGCGACTACATGGACGAGCTCTATCAATGCGTCAAGGGGACCCTTCGCGGGTCGACAGCATCGAAGGAGATTGATTCGCAAATCGCAAATGCTATCGCCAAGATGGATGAGAGAGAAATCTTTAGGCAGGAGTACAGAAATCAGATTGAGGCCTGGAGGGAGAAAGGTTTCGATGTCTCGGAGCTCGAGGAGATTCTGGATAAAGACTTCGAGAAATTCAAGGAAAGGAGCCTAGAGATAATAAAGGCCCAAGTGAAGAAAAAAGAAAGCGATGTGCTTCGATGTCCTCTCTGTAATTTCCTTTTGAAAAAGAGCTGGAAAGAGTGTCCCAATTGTGGCGCAAAATTCGACCAATAATCTATAAATAGAGATGGACTTTTGATTGGCGTGCTCAAACGTGGTCCGTTCTTTCGCGACATATACGTACCCAAACCTCCATCTAGGATAAGATTCAGCAACATAGAGATTCAGCAAATCACCATTTCGATACTGGTTCTCGCCGTCGCCTTTACCATCGTTCTTTCCAATCCCTTCTCTCCTTCTTCGAGCATAACCTACATCGCCATCATTTTTGTGATCTCCCTAATCGCAGTCCTCACGGGTTTTCTCCTTCATGAGCTGGCCCACAAGGTGCTCGCTCAAAAGTACGGGTGCTGGGCGGAGTACCGCATGAGCACATTCGGGCTGCTATTCGCACTCATCACAGCTTTCTTTAGATTCGTCTTCGCGGCTCCTGGAGCGGTGCATATCAGCGGGTACATCTCAAAAGAACAAAGTGGAAAAATAAGTGCTGCAGGCCCTCTTACAAACGCCGTCGTGGCGGGACTGTTCATCGGAATCGCTCTGTTGATTGCCCCGCTTGCCCCCTCCTTGATATTCATACCGGCATTCATTGCTTTCATCAACACGTTCCTCGCTTTCTTCAATATGCTTCCCTTTCCCCCATTGGATGGATCAAAGGTCATCGCCTGGAACTTCGTTAGCTATGTTTTGATCCTTGTTCTTATCGGCGCACTCTTCGCAATGTGGTATTTCCTTGGCGACATTCTCAAACTCCTTGGACTCTAGGAACTGTGAGGCCTCCCATGGGCATCACAAGAGCAGATATGTCTTCACCGAGAGAATTGAGTGCATGGTTGATTGCGAACTGTAGATCTGAAAAAGGATTCATGAATATCTTTCTAAGACTTTCAGGTGGCAAATCCGTTATAGCATGAATCTCAAACTCCAGGGACATTTCCGCCATCTTTGCAGCCTTATGCCATCCGAGCTTATATCCCGATTTGATCTTCTTCAAAACCGAGAGGGGATCCTTCTCTCCCGCAATCAGATCGAAGAACTCTTTTTTCCCAATCCCCTCTCTGCACTTCGAAACAAGGATTATCGTCCCCTCCTTTCTTGCGACAAGTTTTGCATTGTCCAGGGCCTTCTGAGATTGATACAGATTGACATCTGAGGGAGGAGAAGCGACCGTGATTACGAGATCGGCGGATCTTTCTACGGGAACAGAATGGACATCGTGCGAATATCGAACCGCTTCCAAGAAGGATTTATCGATGTCCCCAGCGCCCACGAAGTATATCCTTCGATGCCTATCAAGAACAAGATTCATCGAGAATAGCTTCTCGGAATCTAGATATCCCACCGCCTCAACCATGTCTTCATGGACCGGATTCCCCTTCAAAGATAACGTCCTGGCAGATGGCTCCAGCGCAAATCTGTGGTTCGCCTCTATCGTCTCGAACGACGCAAGTCCAGGAAGTATAGATTTTCTGCCACCAGTATAGCCAGCGAAGTAGTGCGGTTCCACAGAGTTGATAAGAATGATCCTTTCGAAATCGAAAAGTTTCTTGTTGAGCTTCACTGGAGTCCCTCGGGATGTGACTCCGAGTCTGATGGTCTCGCTCTTTCTCGAATCGTGGCAGCGAATGTGATTCCTGTATTTCGAACAGAACTTGCCAAAGAGGGACTTGATCTCTTCTTCAGTAGGCGCTCTGTGAGAGCCCGTTGCGATGAGGAACTCGGCCTTCTTGTCACCAAAGACCTCATCAATCCCTTCCAACACCTTCGATGTAGGTGTTTGCCTCGTCGCATCATTTACCACCACAAGAAACTCGTCTTTGTCCTTCAGGAATTCAGGAAGTGGCTCACAGGAAACGGGATTTGATATCGCCTCCTTCAAAAGCAAGAGCTCGTTTTTCCGGACAACTTCATTTGGCCTGACGACACTCATATTGACGCTCTCAGGAAATCGCGCCGAAAGGGTCCCATCACCATATGGGACCTCCACTCTCATTAACCCACCTTTTCCCATTTCTCCAGTTCGAGAACCTGAGATAGGGTCGAGCCCCTTTGAATCTCTTCGCGGATTCTATTCTCCCGCTCGAGAACGTCGAGTGAACGATTCGCAATCTCCACAGAGATTTCTCTTGGGACAACCACAACGCCGCTTTCATCTCCAATTATCCAATCGCCTGGAGAAACCCTCTGCCCGCCACATATGACCTCACAATCAATCTCACCGTGACCTTTCGGTTCACCTGCATGTGGAGATATGTGACGTGAAAAAACAGGAAAGTCCATCTTGATGATCTCGTCTATGTCTCTAGCTGCGCCATCGATAACCACGCCAGCTATCTTCTTCACCTTGCAGCTCCATGATGCGAGTTCGCCCCAGAGCGCAACTCTTCCCCCGCCAGCATCTATGACTATCACCTCTCCCTCCTTCGCGATATCAATTGCCTCCACTGGTTTTGCCCAGTCTCCATCCGCTGTCTTCACAGTCACCGCCCGACCCACCATCTTTGTCCCGTGTCTTATCCGCGGAACGATTCCTTCCATTGGCCCTCTTTTCTGCATCGCATCCGCTATGTTGGCAGTGGAAACCTTCTCGAAAGCTTCCCTAAGATCCTCTTCTTCATACTTCTTGTAGAGGTCTGTCCCAACCACCTTTTGGGTCGTGAGTGCCTCCTTTATTACCTTCGTAGCTGCCGTGACTTTTGCGGCCTTTATTATTGCTCCTCCAACGATTATGATGCTGGCACCGGCCTTCACGGCCTCTACGACTGTTTCAGAATTGAGTCCTCCTGCCACAGCTACAGGAACGGTTGCAGCCTCACACACAGACTTGAGTTCTCCCAAAGGATCTCTCGCAACCATCTGCTCGTCTATACTGACGTGAACACAGAGATAGTCGACCCCGAGTTCCTGGACCTTTTTAGCCCTTCCAACGGGATCCTCCACTCCTATGAGATCCGCCATGATTCTTGAGCCGTAGCGTCTCGCTGCCTTTATCGACTCAAGAACTGTGGTGTCATCCGCCTGAGCCATCACTATGATAACGTCAGCGCCCGACTTGGATGCGATTTCCACCTCAAGTGCACCGGTGTCCATGGTCTTCATGTCTGCGACGATTGTGTAATTTGGGAATTTCTTCTTGAGAGCCCTTACGGAATCCATCCCCTCACTCTTTATTAGAGGAGTTCCCGCTTCCAACCAATCAACACCGCCCTCAACTGACTCTCTCGCTATCTGTACCGCCCTGTCGAGTTGCATGAGGTCAAGAGCGACCTGGAGTATTGGTTCGTTCACCATGCTTTGGCAACACGCATCACGTCTTAAAAACGTATCGACCATCTCCAGCGGCGGTGTAGAAAAGTCGGTGTATTGTCTCAAAATCGCCGAATTCTCGGATTTCTTGCTACTCTTTCAGTTTTATATTTCGAAATCTCTTATAATAATCGACTTCTGTCTCTACACTTCTTTTTCTACATGGCCATCTCCAGCAACCTTTGTCAGCGATGATATCAGCAAGAAAAGTAATATAAGAAGCAAGAATGATAAGGGCTGAGAATGGCATCTAAGGTGGGCCTTCCCAGATCTCTAAGGAAAAGGTGTGTGACAGGGATAGAAGGTCTGGATAATGCCCTTGACGGAGGGATACCGAGAGGAAACACAATCCTTGTCACTGGTAGTTGTGGCACGGGGAAGACTACACTGAGTCTGGAGTTTCTTGTTCACGGATCGCTCGATGGCGAGACTTGCCTCTTCATCTCGGTCACCGAGGCCTCCGCCAAACTATTGAGTAACATAATCCCCTACGATTTCTTTGAAGAGAGCCTGATCAAGAAAGGAAAACTGATCTTCGTGGATATGCCTGTTGTCTATGAGAGGTTAGGCTTGGACAAGCTGGAGTTCAGCCTTGAAGAGGTGGATGTCCTTGTGAGGGCGATCGGGGATATAGTTAAGGAGATGGATGTGAGGAGGCTGGTGATAGATTCTATAACATCGGTGTGCTACAGGCTCAGAACTCAGGAAAAGATAAGGAATTTCATCCTCAAAATTGGAGCGACACTCTCCTCGCTTGGTTGCACGAGCATGCTTATCTCAGAGATATCGCCCGCCGAGCAGAGATACTCCCTCTTCGGTGTTGAGGAGGCGATTGCTGATGGCATAATACTCATGGGAAACCTGGAAAGGAGAGGCGATCTTCTCAGAACGCTGCAGATAGTGAAAATGAGGGGGACCCAGCATTCGCGGACAAAATACGTTCTTGACCTGACCTCTGCGGGAGTCCTTTTGGTGCCCTTACTCAAAGGAGGAAGTGTAGCTGGGGGATAGGCAGTGAGTGTAACCTCGAATGTTGCTGAAAAGCTCTTGACGATGCCTGAATCCTCGGCGGTTGCTCTGCAAATAAGGGCCGAACATTATTTCGATGCCATAAGAGGCATTCTCGACAATTTCGCCATCAAGAAGCAGCTGGACAGCATTTATATCACATCCACGATTCCGTCGCAATCCATAGTCAATGCTCTTCAGGTACTCGAGATAGATTTGTCCAAGATCTACTTCGTGGATTGCATATCACAAATAATGATGAGCATGGCCTCTAAACATGAGCATACGATATACGTCGAAAGCCCGACCATGCTGGAAAACCTGATGCTCAAGGTGGAATATCTCGTAAAGAGGACGGATAAGAGGAACGATATCGTCATCCTGGATTCCATAAACTCTCTTGCCATTCACAACAATACCAAGATACTCTCGGAGTTCCTTCACCTTCTCGTTAACAACCTCAGAGCAAAGAAGGCGTACACGGTTATATTCTCCATGGAAGAGTACCAGTCTGAGGACATCTCGAATATGCTCAATCTCGTATGTGATGAGACGATTGTAGCTGTGGGGGAGTAGAATGGAAACAACAACCACAGGTATTCGTGCTCTGGACAAGTCTCTGATGGATGGAATACCAAAAGGTTTCACTCTTCTCGTGGCCGGTCCACCCGGCTCAGGGACAGAGCTCCTTGCAAAGCAGTTCGCGAGTGCTGGTATAGACAGAGAGAATGTAATCTATTTCACTACCACGGAGAGGGATCAGGATGTAGTATCCACTATGGAACACTTCGGTTGGAAGTCTTCCATGAAGATAATCAACATCGCAGATCAGTACTACAAAACCATACTTGCAAAGGAGCTGGAGATTAGCCGCTACCGCCAGGAAGGAATCACGATGAGGGACATCATGGGATACTCGGAAGAAAAGACCGAAATGAGAGGAGGAGTAAATTTCCTTACCTCCTTGACATACGAGACCTCCAGGTTGAAACCTCCTTTCCGAGTTGTCGTGGACTCATTGGATTTCTTCCTTGAGTACTATGACCACGTTGATGTCCTATCTTCCCTGAGGACGATTAAGGGTCACACACAGCACCAAGAGGGAGTGGCCCTCCTTACAATGCTCACCGGGGTCTACGCAACTCGGACTCAAAGCAGCGTTGAGGAGATAGTGGACTGCTCGATTGAGCTTCAGAGGGAGAGGAAGGAGAACACTTTCAAGAATTACCTCATCATCAGAAAAGTGAGAAACCATCCAGAAATGACTGGGATCTACGAGTACAAGATAACGAAGGAGGGCATAACGCCGAAGTAACCCACTGTGATTCCAACTATTGATTTTTCAGCCGAAATGTTTATATAAAACGGAGTGTAAAGAAAGCAGTGTAGGAAAACCTACAGGAGGACACGACATGAAAAGAGCTTGGATCATTCGAAGGAATGAGGAAGCTGTGTCTCCGGTTATTGCTACCATTTTGATGGTGGCAATTACCGTGGTTCTTGCAGCTGTGCTGTACGTGATGGTTTCGGGCCTGATAGGCGGCACCGGTGTCGGTGCGCCGACTATCGACATAACGCAGGAGCCAACCCCAGATGGATACGAACTTACAGTGACGCCCGACAGATCAGTAGGATACAAATCCTATAAGGTGACCATCTACAAGGACGGAAGTGTATGGAGTGGTTTCCCGAAGGCTTTGACGGCGGGAGCCATCGGAACGGGTCCAGCGGGTGAGTATCTGAACTTCACGGATGTGGCGGGTGCCGACAAGCTCACAAAAGGGGACTTCTTCATCTTGGAGAAGTTGACCTCAGGTTCCAGGTACGAGCTTAAACTAATCTGGGCAGCCGATGACGGCGTGATAACAAGCGAAACCGTCGATGTACCATAGAGGTCTAGCACCTCTATCTTTCTATTTTTTGGGAAGCGTTGGTCGGGATTGAGTTCATCGAACTCAAAAGCGGCTTCTCCTGTTGTAGCCCTAGATCTATTGGTGGCTATCATTGTCTTTCTTGCGTCCCTCGTATACGTCACAGTTTCATCTCCCGTAACGAGTACATCCAGCCCACCACTTCGCGTGTTTCTCACTCAGATCAATCCGGACCCGGGGACCGTTGTCTACGAGGTCAGCGGGACGCCGATGAGCTCGTTGTCTTCCCGTTTGTTTTCTGCAATGCTATTGGCAAATGGAGAACTTGGCAAAGCGAGCAGAATGGATCTACTAGAGGCGGGAACAGTTGGCAATCTCACATATACTGATCATGACGGAAAGTCCATGAGGGGCGACATACTCACTGTTTCGGCGTTCCTAAAACACCATACAAACTGGCTATGATATGGAGAGAGACTGACGACAAGAGCTTTGAGGTGACCTGGTCTCAGCAATGAACAATCCTCGAATGCCTGTTGTAGGAATGACGGATTTGACGCAAGGTGTGGATTTCGATTGCGAAAGGATAATTTAATTAGGGGGTCTCTTATAATGTGCGCATATAAGGGAATGCTACATTCCTACAACGTCCAGGAGGACATGGGAATGACTCAAGAGGAAATGGTTCTTTGGGTATTGGTTCTCGTGATCATAATTCAAGGCGTCTGGCTAGCAGGATTGACATACCTGATGTGGAGAAAGGCATTACAGAAGAAGAGAGCAGAGGAGGAAGAGGCTACCAGGTCCACTTGAACTCCTCAATGGGGAGAGCTACTGCCGTAGAGGACTCAGCAACGCGTCCGAATTGAATTGCGAAATCTGCAGCGGCGGTTGGGTCGGGAGCTTCGAAAATTATGAGTACATCAGGCTTCCCGAAGAGACCAAGGAACATCCTTATATCCACATTCTCCGGAATCTTGGGATGCTTGCAAAGCCTAGTGGCTTCCTCGTACTGTCCCGGCATCAATTTCAAAGTGGTCACAAATAGCATGCTCTCAGCTCTCAAAATAATGCGAGTTGTAGTATTTTAAACCTAGCTCTCATCTGACTATGAGAACCATCCTGTTGGCGTGCCTAGCAACTTTCTCCGCAACACTTCCCAATGAGAACGTCCCAACCTTGCTCAATCCCTTGGAGCCTATCACAATCATGTCGCATTGGGTCTCGCCAGCGATTTCTATTATTTCCTCAGCGACGTCGCCCTCTCGTAAGAGGCCTATGGCATCCACGTTTCTCGATTTTAGCTCCTCAATCACCTCGTTCAGAGCCCCCTGAGCCTTTTCGCGGGTTAGTTCATAATCAAAATAAGCAAACCCCTCGATCGCCTTTGTGGGGAGAACATAGACGGCGACGAGCTGGTCGCCTTCCTTAAGCATCGACTCGGCCTTTTTCAGGGCTTTTCGGGAGCCCTCGGAACCGTCATAAGCAACAAGAATGTCTCCCACGTCCCGGCAGAAGGGGTTGGACATATATAACTTAATCAGCCCAGCGTCCTCTTCTCCTTCTTTTCTCTCTCAGTGATTGGGGCCCTTTTCACCTTCACTTTCCTGGAAGAGACGTGAACCACCCTAGCAACTACGGTATTGGCAACCCTATCAGTGAGTCTTTGTCTGGGATCTCCATCGGTTGCCATGCCGATTAGTGTGTCGATAAAAGGAAAGATATACCAAAAGAATTTGGGAATGCTCCTGAGCATTCCGGAGGTAAGATTAATGGGGCCAGCAGTGGATTCCACACGGAGGCTCATCAGCTCCTTTCCAGGGGTCTTGCCGATGTATGTCTCGAAAAGAGACGAATATGTGAATAGGCAAAGACCTGAGATCAGACCGAAGAGTGCAACGTTTGAATTCGGAAGGAATTGAAGAACTATCCACACTGGAAAGGTTACTAGGACAACGTCAATTCCAAACGCAACGACACGTCTCGACCAGTGGTTTTGAATGCTCCTACTATGACCAAGAAGATCGAATCCTGTCACCATGCATCCCACGCTCCCTTCTTATGACGTAAACGCCGAAGATGCTTAAAAATGTTGTCATGCCACTCAGATCGCCCATCACTCATCAGGATTCAGCGTCGGGCTCTATCATCATCGTGGCAATACCGGTATCGTTCTTCCTAAAGATAGCCTTTGGGGTGCAAAGAATGTAATACGAAATTGGGGATTCCCTCCTCATGAGCATCAGGCTGTATGCCTTTGATGCGAGAGCTTGCGACCCGAAGAAATGCACGGCGAAGAAGCTCGCAAGACTCGGCTTTCTCACTCCCGTCTATGACTTGAGGAGTCTACCCAAGGGATCCATCCTCCTGAACCCCACTTCGGAGAAGGCAATTTCGAGAGAGGACGAGAGATATGCCTCCAAGAGAGGATTGGCGGCCCTCGATCTGAGCTGGAAGCACCCCAGCTTTCCCGAGATTCGGGGGACTAGGGAGAGAGCCCTCCCGTATCTATTGGCGGCCAATCCTATCAATTACGGCAAGCCCTTCCAGCTCTCAACCGCTGAGGCCCTGGCTGCCTCCCTCTTTATCATGGGCCACGAAGATCATTGTCTGCAACTCCTGAGCAAATTCAAATGGGGGCCTGGCTTCTTGGCACTGAACGAGGAACCGCTGAGGCTCTATGCGATAGCAAAGAACAGCCAGGAAGTCGTGGAAGCTCAGGGAGAGTTCATTTGAAGTTTGGCGGAAGAAGATTCGGAATCCCGTCTGCTATCTTGTATGCGTGATCGCACGTTGAGCAGAAGAGATCTCCCGCCATAACCTCGTCTCCTTCTTCCCTCTCCACCTTCAACTCCAAATCCGATTTGCAGACAGGGCAACAGAGTATGTCCATAAGGTCTTTCTTCAGTCACTCACCGGCCGGAGATTTTCCCAACTTATATTAAATGCTTCGTTGGCAATAAGATTAAGAAGAACCCGCCAATAATCCCTAACATAATGGATGAATATCCAGTCCTTCCAGAGGACAAATCTTCAAGAAAGAGGTGGTTGAGAAGATACAGGGAAATCGACGACCTTCTTTTCCTTCTGAAACCTTTCCTGGACAAGCCTCTCGAGGACTGTCGCGTTGTTGACCTGGGCTGCGGTCCTGGGTCGCTGTCCATTCCAATCGCGAAGAGTGTGAAGAGTGTCGTTGGCGTAGATGCAAACGGGAGGCTTATCGATGAGGCGAGAGAGTGGGCAGAAAAGGAGGGACTAAGCAATACCAGGTTTGAGGCCGTCTCCATTTTTGATTTCAATGAGAGGGGAAGTTTCGATTTGGTGATATGCAGCGATGTCCTTGAGCACGTTCTACATCAGAGGGACCTTATTGAACTTATTGTCGATGCCCTACGGGTCCGTGGTGCCTTCTACATGACCACAAACAACAAGCTCTGGCCCGTTGAGGGTCATCATAAACTCCCTTTCCTTTCCTATCTTCCAAGGAAATGGGCAGACAGATATGTGAGGTTCATGGGGAGGGGAGACCGTTTTAGAATATACCCCCTCACCCTTTCCCAATTGAAGAAACTTCTGAGCGAGTTTCCAGTAGCATATGAACTGAAGCCCCCAAGGAATCCAAAGAGTCTTCTCTACAGATTTGGAAAACAACTCGTCCAGGCGGATGAGATGTTCTGGAATTTAGCGAACGCCTTCCAGGTGATAGGAGTGCGATTGAAATGATACTCTCCTGGAAGGTAGATCCCGAAGCCAGGGATATATGCTGGAAAAGTTTGATGGATGTCCCTAGAGAGATGGTAAAGGATCGTCCTTTTTCTCTTATTCTCGACTTGGGTTCTTCGAATGGTGCATTCGGAAAGCTCATTTCTAGGGACAGAAACGCGAGGATCATAGGAGTAGACATGAGTCGGGATGTTCCCCCAGCCGAGCTAGTGGAGTTTGTTCAAGCGGATATCCTCCATCTTCCTTTCAAGGATGAGTCATTCGACCTCGTTTCAGCGAGAGCGATATTGCATCACGTGCCAAATGATGTGGAGAGGGCGGTCATGGAGGCCACCAGGGTCCTTCGCGACGGTCAACTTTTCCTATGCCAGGAACCTACATCAGATAACCTCCTTTCGGAATTGGCAAGAAAACTCTTTCAAACAATCTTGCACGATCCCTCGGAAAGGGCTTTTTCCTCCGCCAGACTAAAAGAAGCGGTGTCGAGCAGTCTTACAACGCTGGATGTCAGACATCATCTCATCTTCACCTACCTTCTCCCGCACATCACCTCCAGGCTCAGAAGACTTTGGAGGAAGATGCTTCTTGGTCTTAGCAGATTACTAGTTGGCGTTGACGAAGAACTAATCTCCAGAGGATCCTTTTGGGAGAGAAGAGCCGCCTACGTTACTCTCTCCGCTGAGAAAGGGTAGACTCAATTCCTAGAGTCAAAACCCTCATGTTCCTTTCTAGCGTAGTTCTACAGTCCTAGACAGAAGCATCAGGAGAATAGGAAGCGCATGTAGACTCCCTCATGAAAACAAACAAATACGAGAACCAGTATAGAACGGGCTACCAGTCCCTCGGTGGAATAGGTGACAGAATCAATCGGTGAAGAGGCCCGGAGTTGGTTCAAAAAAAATTGGTCGACAATACTAGTCTTGACTCTCATCTTCTTACTTGCCCTTTTCCTCCGAAGCTATTTCGCTTTCGACCTCGCACTGGAGACGGGGTTCGTAGTCTCAGGAGGTTCGGACTCGTACTATCACAAGAGGGTGATCGACTATGTTGTGGATACGGGTCATCATCTCGTAGGGGAACCACTTCTCGCTTATCCTTTTGGCAGCCAGGCCTCAGGTCGACCACCGCTTTTCGACTGGTCGGTAGCCGTCTCAGGCATAGGCCTATCACCTCTATTTGGCGATGTGGATGTCAGTATCTGGTACTCGTTCATATTCTCGACTGCTATCTGGGGCTCGCTGACGATATTCCCTCTCTATTTCCTGACGAAAGGAGCTTTTGGAAGGAGGACTGGGCTTCTCGCCGCCTTCCTCCTTGCAGTCATGCCCGCCCACATACAAAGAAGTCCGCTTACGAACGGCGACCATGATGCGTATGTTCTCTTCTTCGTCGTCGCAACATTCTTCTTCTTTATGAGAGCTCTGGGAACTCTCAAGGAGAAAAAATGGATCTCCAAATGGTTCAAGCCGAGTGAGGTCGTGAGAGGACTTTCGGATTTCTTCAAATCCAACCGCAAACCGGTTCTCTATTCCTTCATGTCTGGAATATCTCTGGCTGCCATAGCACTCGCATGGAAAGGCTTCGGTTATGCCGTAGTCATCCTTCTCCTCTACTTCCTCTTTCAGATTCTGCTGAATCGGTTCAGGGGAGCCGACTCGACAGGCGTATTGATATGCTTTGCCATTACCGTCGGGATAGCCCTTCTTCTGTCATTTCCTTGGTACCTCCAGTTCTTCAAAACTGGGGACTTTTCCACTCCTGCCTACATGTTCATCGGCGGACTGCTCTTTGGCATTATCTTTGTGGTCACAAGAGACTATCCTTGGTCACTCGTTCTGCCTTCGGTCTTTGCTGCCTTTGGCCTGGGCATATTCCTCTTGGTCCTCTACGCACCAACAATGGTCTCCACCTTCCTAGGGGGAGCGGGCTACTTCATTAGAACCAAAGCTTACGAAACCATTGCTGAGGCCCAGCCGCCAACTTTCAGCCAGCAGGCGATGTCTTTCGGTGCGTTGACCTATTTTCTGGCGCTCGTCGGACTCACCTGGGCGGCTATACAGCTTCCAAAAAGACTGAAGCCAGACTACCTTTTCATAATCGTCTGGACAGGCGCAGCAATATTCATGGCATTGTCTGCAGCGAGATTCATTTTCAATGGGGGACCCGCTTTCGCCGCAGCTTCCGCCTGGATCGTTGTCATAGTCGTCGAGAAGCTCGATTTCCGGTCCGCCAAGAAGGTTTATGATAGCTTGAGCGGAAGCAAGTTGCATGCCCTACGAAGAAGCATAAAGCTCAGACATGTCGCGGGAGCGCTCTTCGTTGTGTTCCTCGTTGTCTTGCCAAATGTGTGGTATGGAGTTGACGCCTCCATCCCCTTCGAGGATAAGAGGAGGCTTGATGAGCAGATCTATGAAGCCACACCATTTTTCATGAAACCCGAGGGGTACAGTCCTCCATGGTTCCTCGGGGCCTTCGGCTATTCCCTCCCCCTCAAGAACAGATACTGGCCAGCTGCCTGGTCCTGGCTCCAACAGCAGGACGGCGACATTCTTCCCTACAAGGATAGGCCAGCGTTCCTTGGCTGGTGGGACTACGGCTTCGAGGCGGTTCAGGAAGGAAAGCATCCGACAGTTGCGGACAACTTCCTTCATGGGTATCAAACAGCAGGTAATTTCATAGCGGCTCAGGATGAGAATACCGCAATTTCCTACCTCTCCATCCAACTCCTTCAGGGTGACTATAGGGCGAACGGTAGGCAATTCAGTCAGACTACTAGAGCGATTCTTGAGAGGTACGGCTTCAATCCGGATGAGATAGAGACTGTGATGCGATATCCGACAATTTACATCGATGAGATTCTGAGGGATCCAGATCGCTTCGGACCTAGGGACGATTCCATCCAACCCCAAAATGCACTCCTCATCTATCTGAAGCAACTTCTGATAGAACGTCTTGATACCGACGAGCAAGCAGGCATGTACCATGACCTCAGGATCGCAACGGGTAAGTCCATTAGGTATTTTGCTGTTGACTCGAGGATGTTCCCTTTCAGCGGGAGAAACCCGGGTATTTTCTATGCTCCGATCAAGCTCTCAGATCACAGAATAAAGGATTACAAGGTAAGGCCAGATGTTCCCATCGATTTCTTCGACTTGAACTGCATTGATGAGGAAGGGGTAAGACACAACTGTGATGAAGTAACCCCAGCGATGGGCGTTGCCAACTTCGAGATAATCTACAAGGACATGTTCTGGAATAGCATGTTCTACCGGGCTTACGTAGGATACAGCGCTCAGGACCTTGGTGAAACCAAGGAGGGAATCCCGGGATTATCGGGGGAATATGCAGACTCGCCGCCTCTACACGGTTGGAATCTGAAGCACTTCAGACTCGTCTACAGAACCGCTTATTACAATCCCTACCCACCTGACGAGTATCAAAACCACACGGAGGCATGGACGGCTCTCAATCTCGAGGACGCTTTGAGATACCAACAGGAGATTCAGGCGGGTATGAGGCAGGGAGTTGTGGATCCCAGTCCGAGATCTGGACTCGTGAGCGGTGTCATATTCCTCAAATACTACGATGGAGCCATTGTGACCGGTACGTTAACTGTGGATGGTGAGACGCCTCTCAGCGGGGCGAGGATCACTGTAAGGGATGAGTTTGGTGTCCCCCACTATGTCTCATATACAGATGAGGAGGGCAGATACCAGGTTCTCGTTCCCTTTGGAGAAATCGACATAATCGCTTCCACGGGAACGATGAATAACATGACCATGGTGGGAGAGACTACACTGAATTCAACGACGATTCTTGTCTCGGACGACCAAGCAATGAGAATACCCAATGACATGGACGGGGATGGCGTCCTGGATTACTACATAGCTGAAGACATCGTTGTCGAAGGTGGTGGTCTGAGTGGTTCGATATACATCGACCTGAACGAGAACAGCATCCTGGAATCCCATGAGCCAAGAATCGCTTTCTCAGAACTCGTGTTCACACACGTGAGCACCAAAGAGGAGATCAGAACCACTGCGGACGATATTGGTCACTACAAGATATCTGGCGCTTTTCCCGGAGATTATGCGCTGACAATCGTGAAGTCCGAGAGAAGCATTGGTCCCATCGATGTGAATGTGACTGCGGGGGAGACAAAGCTGAGGAATATTCCCTTGAAGCCGGCAAGCGCAGCCGGGCTGGTGAAGTATGAGGATGGATCTCCTGCGGAAGGTGCGACTCTCGTTCTCCTGGATGAGTTCAATAGCACGGAAATGCAACAGATATCTGGACTGAATGGCGTCTATGAGTTCACATCCCTCCTTCCTGGGAATTTCACTCTCACTGCGACAAAAGGTGACCACAGGAGTCTACCACTCAGATTCAAGATACTGGAAGAGGGTGACAGAAGGGTCAGGAACATAACGCTTCTTCCGACTGGAGAGGTGGTAGGTAGAAGTCGCGAGGTTGGGAACGCCATCTCCAATGTCGCCGTATTATTCAGAAGCCTGAAGCATCAGACCTTCGATGTTTTCGTCAGAACCGACGAGGGTGGATTTTACAGCGTCGATCTTCCTGAGGGAAAATACCTGGTCTACGCACTGCATGACCTGGAGGGACAGAAGCTGGTTCACATGAAAGGCCTCACAGTCCAAAGGAATGAAACACATTTCTATGACATCGACCTGGAAGAAGCATACAGGGTCTCAGGAAAAGTTGTCGCTGAATCGAGCGGGATAGCGCAGAATCAGATGAGGATATATTTCGACAAAGGCGATGCAAGGATAGTAGTGATAACGGACGTGGATGGGGACTACTCTGTCTACGTCCCAAGAGGGGAGTACAATATCTGGGTCAGCCAGCAGAATTTCGCTTATCTTGAGAATAAGGAGATAGCGGCGGATACTGCCCTAGACATCTCCCTTGACATAGGGATAACTGCATCCAATACGGTTTATGAGGATTACAATCTCAATGACCTGTATGACATCGGAGAGGAGATCGAGGACGTTGAGGTGGCCTTCACAAACTTAGAGGGAGCAACGATAAAGCTCCTGACCGATGGAAGCGGAAAATTCACGGGTCCCCTCTCTGAAGACGAAGAATATAGGATTACCTTTTCAAAAAGAGGATATTCCAGCAAGCATCTGGGACCCGTGAGGGTTTCGGAAATCCATGAGCTCGGCGCCATATCGCTCATCTCGCTCTCTGTGAGCTTGCAGGGTTCCGTTATGATGGACGGGGAGGTATTCACCCAGCAAGCGCTTGTGATAAGATTCGATTCCCTCGGCAGTGGTGCGATTTCCGACGAGGTCTCCACCTTTCAGGGAGAATTCCAAGTATCCCTGCGGCCTGGAAGATATGACATAGTCATCGATGATCCCGTCGGCGGGTCCGAGGTGGAGAGATATCAACTTCTTAGTCCCAGGGAACTCGATTTGAAGCCTACGGACCGTCCCGTGGAGATTGAGCTCTCAATCGCAAAGAGATTCCTCATCTCGGGAACTACGACGCTAGATGGAGTTCCAGTAGCTTCGAATATCACTTTCTCAGGTGAGGAAAGCGAGCATATGGAACTCCCAAGCGGGAATTTCTCCTTGTACTTGCAGGAGGGTGGATATACAGCTGTCGCAGTAGCAGAAATCGATGAGACGGAGTACATGGGCGTCAAGTCTTTCACTGTCTCGAGTATGATGACTCTAGATATTGAGCTTCATTCCAAGACTCATGTGACTGGAAGGGTGCTCTTTGAAGGCAGAGAATACGTGGAAAGAGTGAGCATAAGCTTCTCCTCTGAGAGCGGCGATCTGATCGATAGTGCGAACACTACCGCCGCACTGTATGCTGTCGATCTTCCGCCAGGGAACTACACGGTGGAGATTGATCAACCTGACAACGCCACGATCGAAGGACTGGTGAAGTTCGTGAGATATCGATTCTCGGGAACTCTTCTTATCACCGAGGGACTTTCCGAGAAGACTTACAACATAGATTTGGTCAGGGTTTTCGATAATGTGACGCTGTCCGGAAGGGTCCTATACCAGGGTCAGGGAGTAGATGCAGAGGCGACGATATCGGCGGATTCACAAACTGCTATGAATGCAACCTTCCAGTCACAACAAGATGGTACATTCAATCTGACCATAGCTCCCGGACGATACGGCATATATATCCACAAGAAGGAGGGGCATCTGGTATACCTCGGTTTCTTCGAGATAACAAGAGGAGAGGATGCTCAGTTCGAGTTCGATCTGACAGAATCATATAGAGTCTCTGGTGTTGCAAGCTACGGGGACGGACTCCATAAGAAGACGTCCGTCTTTGTGCTCGGGAATGGAAGCTACTACCTTGAATCAAACGATGAGGGTTACTTTGAGGTCTATCTTGCCTCGGGCTTCTATAAGATCGACGCGTACACGTATGACTACGAGGAAGGAAAGATGACGGTATACAGCACAGTGTACGACCTGGAGGTCGACGGCAATGAGGTCATTTCTCTAGCTCTGGAAAAGGAGGTCAGGAGAAGTGTTGAGCTGAAATGGAACCCGGACCAAAAGAGAAAGATAAGCGGGGGAGAAAGCGTCACCTACACGATTTCCATCGAGAACACCGGGAACGTTCCCGACGAATTCGAAATAACAGGTATCCCGCCGAGAGACGGCTGGACCTTTGAGTTCAAACCTGCGAGGATCTCTCTTGGAACTGGGAAGGAGGCTCTCGGTTCATTTGAAGCTACCATCGCTGCTCCGGCGGATGCCCTAGTCGAGCACCCTCCTCCGAAAATATTGGCGACTTCTGTCAATGACAACAATGCCAATGATGAAGTAATAGTCGAAATCGAGATTTTGAGAACATGGGGGATAGAGATGGAGGTTTCCTCCGACACCCCCGCCTATGACGGCAGCTACCTGGACCTCTATGTGAATCTCACGAACTCTGGAAACAGTCCTGACAGCTTCTACATCGAAATAATCAATCTGGAGGATATCGACAGCGACGGCTGGAAGATTGGGCTCAGAAATGAGACCTCTCATCAAATGGCTGGAGACATAGTTGGATTTGAGGTAGGCGCGAATTCAACATCCAAGTTTGGCGTTAGGCTCACTCCACCGAAGATGATGATGAATGAGACAGTGGTCCTTTATGCACATTCTCACGAGAACAGAGGAAACGATGCGTTGTTCTCGTTTGAAGTAATGTCTCCAACCACCGAAGTTATCAGCGAGCACATTTTCGCCGAAGGTCCCAATGCTCATACAGAACCTTTGGAGGATTACGTAGGCTATCTTATCGTTGGCGTCGTCGTCGCGGGTCTGGTTGCGGCCTTCGCGTACGTTAGAAGGAGGAGAAGAGCGTGAGCCGAGTGATTCTGTTGTCACTAGTTCTGTCTTCCATTCTCCTACTGATGCCAAGTTCGACTTCGCAAGAGGTATTCGTCAATGTTGAAGGCCCTGGGGTCATGCCCGTTGGTGGCAAGACTCAGTTCAACGTTTCTGCCGCTGGAGGCCCCGCAGAGAAGGGTGGAACCTATAACATCACTGCCTTTCTTGTCGGAAATAATCTGACGGGGGCTGATCCATTTCCAGGAAAAACCTTTGAGAACAGCACCTCCGAGCCCAACTGGGTAATCAATGTGACCGTTCCATACGCCGCTCAGACTATGGAATTCGTCGTCAGAGTCACTTCGAATTATGACAATGAAAGTACTTTCAAGGAGGTCAGAAAAAAGATCAAGGTCGTTGGCCCAATTGTTCTAAGCGCGGAGATTTTCAACCCGCTGGACTATGAACTCAAGGAAGTTCCTGTGGACTTCTACGTCAGAATTCCTGGCGAATCAGAAGATCGACTTGTGGGAAGCACAACGATCGAATCCATAGCTCCTGGAGAAAGTGTGTTCGCGTCATTCGACTGGGTAGTCGCTGAGCCGAAGGCCGGTGAGTACAGGCTCACCGTTGTTATAGATCTCGATAGGGATGGCCTTATCGATGAGGATGCTGGGGACTCAGTTGCAGTCTCATATTTCTATGTCGGAGGTGGAGTGAATTACATGACTTACATTCTGGCGACTCTCCTTGCTCTCCTCATAGTGCTTTCTATAATCTGGCTCCTGAGAAAGCCAAAGAGGAGAAGACCCTAGAGCTTTTCCAGAAGACTGTCTAGTTTTTCTTCAAGCGACTTTCCATAGGAAGCGACAGCGACCTCCCCTCTCGTCCTTTCCAACAGTCTTCGAGCAATGTCCTGCTTCCTCTTTATGGCAAGAAGCCTGGCGGGAAAGTCAAACCTCATAAGCATTGTGAAAATCTCCTCCATCTGTTGAAGGTGCTCATTTGCGGCATTCGTGTCTCCCCTTTTAAGCGCATCCAAGGCGAACCGCCTGAGCTCACCAACGACATCCCCCAAACCCATTAGGTATGCCTTGTCCGTTACTTCAATGTCACTTGGAGCGGGGACGGGTTTCTTGTTGATTATGGAATGGAGGATTGTGACCTCGGAGAGTTCTTGATGAGCACTTTCAATATATCCTGCGTAGTAGACATCCAGATGATCCTGAAGAGCAGAGGAAAGTTCCCCATTACGCTCACGCACCTCACGGAGAAGGTCGTCAACATCCTCGTTGAGATGAATTCGCCTAACTGCCTCACCCGCCAGCCTTGCAATCGTTCTGGAAGACTTGAGAGCGAGTTCTCTTACCGCGTCCTTCTCGTCCAATCTGGCTTCTATGCCTTCTATGGTATCTTCGAGGTTTTCCATGGGAGTGGCAAATGCTCTCAAGGATAAGGATTTTTGTCTTAAACGAGGGAGAATCGATATTTTGATTTAGAGGAACCTCATTAGCTGGAGTGGTTCTTGAGTAGGAGGAGGAGTGTATGCTGACAAGATTTGGGAAGGGGAATATGAAGGGTGGACCTCTTGTTCGTCTATTCGTCCTCGGTGTGGCTATGGCTATCACCTTGCCAGTTGCTTTCTCGGCTTTTCCTTACGAGGGTCTCGAGGAGGCAGCGATATCGGAGGAGCCTGAGCCCAATCAGGAGATATTCTTATTGCAGGTCACAAATACTCTCAACGTCGCCAGGAAAAACGAAGTTGTGCGCTACACATTGACCCTTGACGACTTTCAGCTCATCGACCCAACCCTCTTCAAGGTGAGAAATGCAACAATGGGACAAGAAGTGCTCTCAGGCAGCCTTGAATCCACTGTGGAGAGGTATCCTTCCATGTTCATCCATAAGATGGACATCGTGTTTCAGGACGATTTTGGTCCCCTTGAGACAAAAACCTACGAGATTGAAACTGGCACAGGGACAGCGCTGACCAGCGATCTGAGCGTTAACATCGGGACCACTACGATACTGGTAATGGATGGAAGTAGAACGTACTCGATATGGACAAGAGAGGAGGACAGAAACGGTGTCTACGTGAGGTTTCAGAATGGTTCGTCACCAATGGTCGTGGGCTATATCTTCGTCAGAATTGGCGGGAACCAGCTCACTCTGGATCAAGCCAGCGTGGAGATGTGGTGGGGCTCTCCGACCCTTCAGGAGATTGACATAAACAATGTGATGGTCTCAGTGCACCTTCAATATAGAAATCCCAAAATGATAAACTGGGGCGTGGGGACGGTGGCCGACCTTTACAAGGACACTGATGTGATCTTCGGAGATGTCTACATCAACATATACAACGATAGACCCATGTATGAGACGATAACAAGCAAGAGGGTGAATGAAAAGTTCCACAATCACAATGGCTACGTGATGGAGTTCACCAACCTCTATGGAGGCCACGCCGAGTACAAGCAGATCTTTGGAAATAGCAAACATCAGATAATGACAGCGAGAACGAGAGAACCGACCTGGTCGAGGGTGAACCCAGTATTCAGGTCCTATGACATAGGGAACAGAAGTGCGTCCGCGTTTGCTGATTTGAATAACGACACCGATTTCGACATGGTCGTCGGTTCCGCGGAAGGACCGATTTGGTTTGTTCAGAACACCGGGAACAAGAACACGCCTTCCTGGAGTCTCAACACCGATATGTTCTCAGCCTTCAATGGCTTGGCGAACTACTCGGTGCCATGGCTCGCTGATATTGATGGAGATGGCGACTTCGATCTCATCCTCGGAAAGGATAATGGCACTTTGCTGGAAATCGAGAACATCGGTTCGGCGGATATCCCCCAATGGAACCTCAACGCAACTGCCTTCCCGGGGATCGACGTTGGTAATTTCTCTGCCCCTTCTCTTGGCGACTTGGACAACGACACTGACTTTGACCTGGTCGTGGGCGAGACGGGCGGTTCCCTCTACTACTTCAACAACACCGGAAACTCCACATCCCCCAATTGGACTCTCGATCTATCGGAATTTCAGTCTCTCGGTAGTTTAGGAAACAACAGCGTGCCGAGAATACGGGATTTGGATGGGGATGGAGATCTCGACATTGCCATCGGTCTCCAGGATGGAACAATCGTCGACCTCATTAACATAGGGAATGTTTCCGCCGCGAACTGGACGCTGCAGGGGACGCTCTTCAAAGGAATAGATGTTGGCGGTTATGCTGTTCCCGCCCTCGCTGACCTAAATTCGGACGGAGATCTGGACATCATTTCCGGAGAGAACAATGGCTCTCTCTATTACTACCAGAACACGGGTTCGCTTATCTCACCTGTATGGAGACAGGACAGCTTCCTCCATAGGCTTTCCTCTCTTGGTGAGCGGGCTTTTCCAGAGTTTGCTGATCTGGACTCGGATGGTGACCTCGACTTGACGATAGGGGTTGCAGATGGGACGCTGAGGTTCTTCGAAAACGTGGGTCTTCCGAATCTGGCATCCTGGCGGGAGGATTTGAACCTCCTTTCAGGTATAGATGTAGGCAACTTCAGCGTTCCTTCATTTGGGGACTTGGATAATGATAGTGACTTCGATCTTGCGATTGGAACGGAAGATGGTTCGTTGGTGTATTACGAGAACACAGGAACGAATGTGTCAGCTTCCTGGACACTCAATTCATCCATGTTCCCCGGAATAGATGTCGGAAACAACAGCGCACCTGATCTTGTGGACATCGACAGCGATGGTGATCTCGATCTCGTTGTGGGGAATGCAACGGGATGCGTTCATCTCTACAGAAACAATGGAACTTCGATGTTGCCCTCATGGGAATATGACAGCTCCATTTTCGACTACATGAACACCGGACTGACAAAAAAGCCAGGCAAGTTCGCAACACCCATCTTCTCTGACGTTGATGGAGATGGCGATTTGGATTTCATCTCCGGTCAGGATGATGCGGCCTTTGGCAGTCTCGTCCTGTACTTCAACACAGGAACCAGATTCAATCCCGTCTACGAGCAGCTATATCCTGGAATGTTCAACAACGTCCGCGGTGGCGCGACGGACGGAACGAGGGATTACAGCGCGCCTGAGTTCGCGGACCTCGATGGTGACGGACGCGAGGACATAGCCGTAGGAACGAACGATGGCTGGCTGACCTTCTATCAGAACAGGGGGAACAGTTCTGCGCAGAGATCCGTGAACTACATGGAACCGTTAAGAAACGGCAGCTACAGGTTCTATTACGACCAAGATGGAAATGATGGTCAATACGTAATCAGGGGCTACTCAGAGGACTTCTTCGATTACTACGTTGTTGCCAATCCGAATACTAACAGGGCGGCTATGCGATACATCCCAGACTTCGCAAGGCTCGCCTATCGCGACAAGTATTCCGGAGATCAGTATCCCTGGGCGGGAGGAAATGTCAGCTACTACCCATTCATTCCCGAAGAGGATGGCTACGTAGGAAGGGGGATTGTGATCTCCCGAGCCTTTTGGGTCGGCGCAACCGTAGTGGGGATGGGTGGCTCCTTCCTGACACAGACCGGAACGGCGGGAGGATTCATACTCGTTCCGCTGACCGCCAAGAACCATCAGAGCAGGGAGGTTCTTTTGCCAGAGATGACCTATACCACGAACTATTCCGTCTACGACACAATGGCTAGGGTTCTCGGAACTCCCCTTGTTGTTACATGTCCGCCAGACCTTACGCTGGAAACCGGGGACATCTCATCTGACCCGCCCGACCCAGGCGAGGGGGACATAGTACAGCTTGCCGCTAATGTCAGGAACATCGGTGGAGGTGAAGCGAGCAATGTTGAGGTAGAGTTCTTCGATGGCGCACCAACTGGCAATCAGCGGATTGGCACGACCCAGGTTATCTCAAGCATCTCCGCCAACGAGAATGCGACTGCCTCGGTCCCTTGGAACCTCAGCGGGATTTCGGGTCCACACGACGTGTATGTCAGGGTCGATGGGAACAACGCTATCGCTGAGCTAGATGAGGGCAACAACATAGCTTTCAGAACCTTCAACATCACCTCTTGGACGAGGATGTGGAGTCCGCCAGTTCGGATAACCTTCGATCTCAACAACAGCATAGAGCCGACGATGGTGGAGGACAGCAACGGAAGGATGTGGATAGCCTACCACACATACACGAAGCACGATGACTGGGATATATCCGTGAGAAGCTGCAAGGATCTGGTATGCACGCCAGAGGAGACAATCGTTAGCGATTCAAAGAGGACAAGCCAGCCCTATCTTGTCGCAGATGCGAATGGAAACGTTTGGGTGATATATTCCAGCAACATCGTCGAGTGGCAGGATTTCGTTACGACGAAGAAGGGCATCTATTACTGGAGCCAGAAGTTCGATCTGTACTCAAAGAAGTTCAATGGAACGTCGTGGGAACCCTCGGTTCAGGTGACAGCAGCAGAAAGGCTCGACAATTCGGACCAGGTTCCAGTGGCCACGATCGATGGAAACGACACGTTATGGGTCATAATGCGCAGCACTCACTACGACCTCTACGAGAGAGGCTATCAGATGGCGAATCTCCCTTACAGAGATATGAACATAACCGCCGCCTACTTCAACGGCACGAATTGGACAACAGACATAATCGTGAACAACGATGCTGGGTCGCAGGGCTATTGGGGAGGGCCGTCCACCACCACAGACTCTACCGGCAATGTGTGGGTAGCCTGGGGTTCCGAAATCTTCAATCAGCAGTGGGACATCTTTGCAACATACTGGGCGGGTTCAGGATGGGCACCAAAGATGCAGGTGAGCCTGAGTTCTCTAAACGATATGAGACCTTCCATGACTTCTGACAGCCAGGGTAGGGTCTTCGTCGTATGGGAATCCAATCGAACAGGAGACAAGGAGATCTTCATGCGCTACTACGACGGAGCTTGGTCTCCTGAGATTCGGGTTTCAAATGATAAGGGACATGACATCAAAGCCTCCGTCACTGCAGACATCCATGACAACATCTGGATTGCGTGGGAGAGCGACAGGAATGAAAACAAGGACATCTATCTCAAGCTGTACAACGGGTCTTGGTCCCCGCCAATACAGGTCACGACCAGCGAGTACTCGGACGAGGAGGTCTTCTTGGCGGCGAGCAACTACACCGATTCCCTTTGGGTGGTCTGGGAGAGTGATAGGAATGGGGACAAGGACATCTATGTCAAGACCCTCCCGGACGTTTTGGTCTGGCCGGACAGGAAGGTTGGTCGTCCATACAATATTATGGCGGAGATGGTT
Organism: Thermoplasmata archaeon; assembly: GCA_046761005.1. GTDB lineage: Archaea > Thermoplasmatota > Thermoplasmata > RBG-16-68-12 > JAGMCJ01 > JAGMCJ01. Next base: position 6,952 of record JBHIFI010000012.1, on the reverse strand, counting down.
GCGCCCGACTATCTTCAGATGAATATCAGCTGGGACCTCTCAAAGGATGATGGTATAGGAGAGAATGATGTAGTCGCCTACGACATATACTGCAGCAACAACTACGATAGAGAAAGGATGGGCTATTCTCTCCTTGCTTCCGTTCCGGCGGGCAGCACCAACTTCCTCTATGATTTGCCTCCAATACCGCAGAACATGTTCTGTTACGTGGAATCGAGGGATGATGATGGCAACACCGAATGGACGATGGATCAGATCGGTCTCTACGCTAGATACGTACAACAAGGAAGCAATCTCGTCTCTGTCCCCTTCCTCCTGAAGGATTCCTCCGTACCGAAGGTAATGGGCAGCGTGAGGTATTCCGATTCCCGGGTCTATGATCCCCTAGGCAGTCCGAAGTGGAAGCAGAACTCTCCCGCCAAGACGTATGCTGACATCTATTATATTGATTTGACAATGGGAATATGGGTGAACAGCACAATCGATGGATACTTCCTCGTCGCGGGAGTCGTTCCTTACCAGACGACAATACAGCTACAAGAGGGTTGGAATCTCGTGGGATTCCCCTCCTTCCGCCAGGACTATCCGATTGCGGATTTCATGGCGGATACGGGCGCAACGAGAATTGAGGGCTTCGATCAAGGTTCGCCGCCCTACTATCTCAAGGTGCTTCCATCAAACCAATTCATGGCAGCGGGAGAAGCATATTGGGTCTATCTTCCTGATTCGGCTTCGTGGGCTATTGGAAACTGAGGAGGAATGCATAGAGAAGAGTAATCACTCCTCCAAGAATTCCCACGAGAAATGAGAATCTTGGGACGAATTTGTGAGAGAGGACACCAACCCATATGCCATTCACTGTCGCAAGAAGGAGAAGAAGCCACAAGTTCACAGGGGTCTTCAAAGGGTTGAACGAAACGATTATGAAGGCGATTCCCATGAAGAGCAAAATCATGGGCCAAGTATTTCCTTTCTTGTACAAAGCCATAGAGGCAGCTGAAATTCCTATCAAGGTCCCGCCAATCACAAGCCAAATCAATTCCATTTTCACCACATCGGAGACAGGGTTACGACGTCCCCGCTAATAAGATTCAAGGAGATGAACATAGAAGTCCCTGCACCTCATCAAGGATTCCGTTTCCACATACTCATCCGCCCTGTGCCAGTTCCGACCGAGAGGGCCGAATACCAGAGTTGGCATCCTCTTCGCGAAGACGTTGTAGTCGCCTGGTCCGCGGGCATAACCGAGTTCTGGCTCCTTTTCGAAGAAATCCTCGTAGATTTGCATGAACTTTGTGACCTTCTCATTCTTCTTACTCAGGACATAAGGTTCGAGGAATAGGGTACTTCTCTTCATCCATGATATCTTGATACGGCTTTTCAGTCCAAGAGAGCTTATCTTCTTCTCGAACTCCTCCATCACTTTCTCTTTTTCTTCACCCGGAACTATGTGCCTATCCACAAGCAAGTGGCAATAGTCCGGAACGGAGAGAGAGTCCCCGCCTCCTCTGATTCTGAGCGGGGCCACGGATGCCTTCCCGAGCTTCTCGTGACTGCCGAGCTCAATCTCATCGAGAACCTTAAGAACCTTTGCCATCTCGGCAACGGCATTAACACCCTGATCTGGTCTCGATCCATGAGATTTCTTGCCAAAGAGTTCGATATCTAGAGCATACCTTCCCCGACTACCGAGGACCACCTTTTCGTTGCTTGGCTCTGCGACGAAGGCAACATCAGCACTGACCTTCTCCAAAAGAGTATACGCCCCTGTGGAAACGCCCTCCTCGTCCACGACAGCCGTGAAAATGACATTCGACCTTGGTGATTGGACCGACGTGAAAGCATCCATCAAGACAGCAAGGCCGCCCTTCATGTCCGCCGCTCCCAATCCATACAGCTTGCCGTCCTCAATCGAAGCGGAGAATGGACCCTTTGTCCAATCAAGTGATGTCTCGACCGTATCCATGTGCCCGTTAAGGAGGATGGTAGGCCTGTTCTCATCGACCTCATGCTTGACTATGATGTTCGGCGGAAAACCCGGAACCTTCTGCCTCTCCACCTCCTCGCCCTCGAAGTAGGAAGCGACCAGCTCGCCTATCTCCCATTCCCGCCCAAACACGCTCGGTAACGAGATTAGCTTTCTGGCGAGCTCTATTACATCTATCCTATCTCACCCCTTCTTATGGCTTCCATCCGCTTGATTCTCTTCTCGATGGGCTCTCGCTTCCCTATGTCATGGCGCATGAAGACTTTTCCGCCCACATATTGGAGGGCGCTTTCGCTCATCCGTTCGGCCTCTGAGATGTCCTCGTCTATGCCCACAACAGCCAATGAGCGGGATGTTGTCGTGTATATGTTGCCTTCTCTCTCATCAACGGACGCATAGAACAGCTCCGCTCCTGTCTCGCTGATCTTGTCCTCATCGACGAAAACCTTCTCGCCTGCCAGAGACTTGGTTCCATATCCTATGGGTGTTATGTACTTGCATACGGTCGCCTTCTCGGAGAACTTGGTAGCTGAGGGCAGGGAGGAATCCATGATTTGACCACATATGTCGAGGAAGCTCTCCTCGAGCAGGGGGAGGACGTTCATCACCTCGGGATCCCCAAACCTAACGTTGTACTCTAGTATCTTAGGTCCATCGCGCGTGAGGATGAATCCTCCGTACAGAATTCCATGAAATGGATGCTCAATGGCCCGCATTGCGTTCATCGTCTTCTGCATGATATCGACCGCTTGCTCCATCTCCTCATGAGTAGCGAACTGAGGAAGTCCGTTCCTCATCGAATAGGAGCCCATCCCGCCCGTGTTGGGACCCGTATCGCCCTCGTAGGCTCTCTTGTGATCCATGACTGACGGCATGGGCACGACCCTTCTTCCATCCGCGAATGCCTGGAGGGTGAACTCTTCTCCAACCACCTTTTCCTCAACCAGGAAGCGGGAGCTCCCGCCAATCTTCTTCTCGATTATCTCCTCAGCGTAGTCGACCACGTCCTGGTGCGAATGAAGATGTTCACCCATGATCTTGACGCCCTTTCCGCCGGTCAGTCCTATGGGCTTCACCACCACGTCCTTGTCGTAGTCCTTGAGGAAGTCCTTGAGGTCTGGAATGTTGTCAAATGCCCAGAAATCCACCAGACCTGGTATCTTGTGGTCCCTCATCAGGTTTCTGCAGAACTCCTTGGAAATCTCCAGCTGGGCCGCGAACTTCGTGGGACCTACGGCAGAGATCTCGTGTGCAGCGAGCTTGTCGACGACGCCCTCTCCGAGGGGGCCTTCAGGCCCCACAACGGCGAAATCAACGCCCTTGCTCTTGGCCCATTCTGCGACTTTCTCCACGTCCGTTTCGTTCGCAAGAAGAAACTCCTCAGAGTCCCTGGCTATCCCTGGATTCTTGTTCTTCATGACGGAGAAAACCTTGGCGCCATCCTTCACAAGGGACTTCACAATGGCATGCTCCCTTGCGCCTCCTCCCACAGAAAGAACCTTCACGTTATCCCCGAGGGTAAAGGGGCTCCTCGTTTGTTAATTCTTTTGGTCGCACGGGATGCTCGGACACAATCCTCTATTGAAGCGTCGTACGAAAGCGAATAATAATGATGCTCACATCTTGTATGGTCGATGACGACAGTCGCTATCGAGCGGACCGAGAATCCCGCGGAGGGAACCGAGAATCTTCTCGAAAAGCTCGATTTTTCGAGGAAGGCCAAGCACAAGAGTCGAGTCCTGATAAAGCCAAACCTTACAACTTCCGCGGGCCCTGAGACGGGAATCACGACAGATTTCAGAATAGTGGAGACAATCATCGAGAGGCTTCTAGATATTGGAGTGGAGAACATATCCTTGGGTGAGGGTTCAGGCGGCACGTCCACGATGCATGCGCTCAAGGCGAACGGATATCTGGACCTAGGAAGGAAATATGGATTGCGCATCCTAGACCTTAATCTGGATGATAGTGTTCTGATGGATGTTCCCGAGCCTCTCAGTATGAAAAAGGTGAGGGTCTCCAAAACCATATACGAGAGCGACTTCCGAATATCCGTGGCGAAGCTGAAGATTCATTCCATTGCGGTGACCACCGGCTGCCTGAAGAACATGATGGGCGTCCTGAGCGGGAGTAAGTGGAAGCTGATCGTCCACAGCGACGTCCATAACAGGATCGTTGACCTGAACAAGGTCGTCCTGCCCAATTTTGGAATCATAGACGGAATCGTAGGCAATCAGAGGGATGAGGTGAAATCCTATCCGATAAGAGCGGGTGTCTTGATTGGAGGATACGATCCAGTGGCAGTCGACTCGATTTCCTCAGAAATCATGACGGTTCATTGGCGGGACGTGCCCTACCTCGTACTCGCACAGGAGGCAGGGCTTGGCATCGCGGACCCCGCCAAAATCGAGATCCTGGGACCGAAAGTGGAGGATGTGCGACGGAAATTTGACAGGCGGGGAACTATCTGGGCTAAGACCAGGATTGGTGCTCAAATCTTCTCGGGAAGGGTATGGCAAGCGGTTGAGGGAGCGGGAAAGTGACCGCTCGCCTAGAACAGACCTACGGTCTTTCCGGTCTCGTCTATGTCCACCGCCTCTGATGCGGGCACCGATGGCATTCCTGGCATGGTCCTCATCGCACCGCAGAGAGGATAGAGGAAGCCAGCACCAATGGAAGGTCTGATGTCCCTGACAGGCAGCGTGAATCCTGTGGGAACGCCTTTCAGATTGGGATCGTGCGATATGGACAGGTGCGTCTTTGCCATACAGATGGGCAACTTGTCATAGCCATATTCTGTGAACAGCTCTATCTTTTCCTTCGCCTCCTCCGAGAAGTCCACGCTATCAGCACCATAGATTTCTGTTGCAATGGTTCTTATCTTGTCCTCGATGGGCATATCATCCGGGTAGAGGAGCTTGAACTCGCTGGGTTTCTCGCAAGCCTCTACCACCGCCTTCGCGATTTCAATAGCACCGTCACCACCTCGTGCATGGAAATCACCAGGGACCGCGCCGTCCGCACCCGCCTCCTTGGCAATCCTCACTACCGCCTCTACCTCCGCATCCGTATCCGAGGCAAACCTGTTGACGGCAACGACCACTGGTACACCGAACTTCTTGAGATTCTCGATGTGCTTCACCATGTTCTCGCAACCCTTCTCCACGGCCTCCACATTCTCAGCCTCAAGTACCTCCTTGGGCGGTGTCTTACCCGGTGGGAACTCAAAGGCACCACCATGCATCTTCAGAGCCCTTATCGTCGCGACGAGAATCATGCAGTTGGGCTTGTAGCCGGCGACACGACATTTGATATTCAAGAACTTCTCTGCGCCGCAGTCGGCTCCAAAACCGCTCTCCGTCACAACATAGTCTGCGAGCTTGAGAGCTATCTTGTCCGCGATGATCGAGTTGTTTCCATGAGCGATGTTGGCAAAGGGGCCGCAGTGCATTATCGCGGGCGTGTTTTCCAGAGTTTGGATAAGGTTGGGCTTCAGAGCATCCTTCAGGATTACGGTCATGGCGCCAGCGACCTTAAGGTCATCAGCTGTAACGGGCTTTCCATCCCTCGTTTGTGCCACCACTATCCTTCCGAGGCGCTTCCTGAGATCCTTCAGGTCCGACGCCAGCGCGAGGATGGCCATGACCTCTGACGCCACCGTAATGTCGTAACCGGTATCTCTCGGATAACCCTCGACTTCGCGCTTGGAGACCGTACCAATCCTAATGTTGGTCAGAGCCGCATCGTTGATATCTACGACTCTATTCCATGAGATCGTGGACGGATCGATGTCCATCGGATTCTTTCTTCTGAACGTCGGGTGGAACATCTGATTATCCAGCGCTGCTGCCAGAAGATTGTTGGCTGCCCCTACAGCATGTATGTCCCCCGTGAAGTGAAGGTTTATGTCCTCCATGGGCACGACCTGGGAGTACCCCCCTCCTGCTGCACCCCCCTTTATGCCAAAGGTGGGACCCATTGAGGGTTCTCGTATGGTCGTTATCACCTTCTTGCCTAGTTTGGCGAGAGCCATTGAGACGCCAATCAGCGTGACGGTCTTTCCCTCTCCGAGCGGTGTTGGAGTAATCGCCGTCACATCAATGAGCTTGCCGTCTGGCCTGTCCCTGAACTTCTCCATGACTTCCAGCTTTATCTTCGCCTTGTACTTCCCGTACAGCTCTATATCATCCTCTTCTAGGCCTATGGACTGTGCGATCTCTACAATAGGCTTCATCTCAGCTTCTTGAGCAATCTCCAAATCGGATTTCACTTCCTCATCCCCTATTGCGGAAGGATAACCCCTACCTCTAAAAAAAGTTATGCAATTGTCGAAGTCCGCTGGACAACCGCTGGCTCGGAGCCAATGAGAAGGATTAAGTACGCTCACAAGATACTACTATCGAAAACGTTGCGAAAACGGAAAAAGCGGAGACGAAATTGCTACAACTATTGATGAAAAGGAGGAGGTTGAATGACCGCGCAGATAATCAGCGGAAAAGAGCTTTCGAAGGAGATTAGAGGGGAGCTTGCGGAAGAGGTCAAGCGGCTGAAGGAGAAGGGCATAACTCCTGGGCTGGCAGTCATACTCGTAGGAGAGGACCCAGCGTCTCAGGTGTACGTTCGAAACAAGGCAAAGGCCTGCGATAAGCTGGGCATACACTCGATAACGGAGAAGCTGCCCGCCGAGACATCCGAGGAGGAGCTTCTCTCCCTGGTTGAGAAGTACAACAATGATTCGAGGTATCACGGGATACTGGTTCAGCTGCCACTTCCCAAGCACATCAACGAGAGCAAGGTCCTCTACGCGATCGATCCCATGAAGGATGTCGACGGATTCCATCCTGTCAACCTTGGCAAGCTGATGATTGGAGACCCGTTCTTCCTACCGTGCACGCCGCATGGGATACAGGAGATGCTTATTCGGAGCGGGAACGACCCCGCGAGGAAGCACGTGGTCGTCGTGGG